>DATERQ010000172.1:0-4152 GCA_035271345.1 bacterium
GGCCAATCGCTTGCTCTTCTTCCTGGCTAAGGAAATAGTCCGATTCCCCTTGTTTTACCGGTTTCGCATACACCCGTGACTCATCGCGGCCGTAAATGCTGCTCAGTACAAAGCCATTTCTATTACCGTCCAGCACCGCCACCGCAAAGCTTAAGTCGCTGCCGGCATCCGGAAAAGCGTTAAACCGCACTACACCCACATGCTGTGTTGTATTGTTGTACTTTTGTTCTAGTTGGCGCAGGGCAAAATACAAATCCTTCATATTTTCATTTTGCTCCTCAGAACTGGTAAGCAAATCAGCGAGCATATCTTCCAAGCTGGCCCCGGAGCGGCCAGCCATAAAAGCATTATAGCTATTGTTTAGCTTGCTAAGCCTTAACCAGACAAAAACAAGGAGGAACATCTGTAACGCAACTACCGCAATCAATATCCATATCAGCGATTGTTGTCCCACAACTAAACCAGCAGCATGAGTGATATTCATAGCACTCGCCCCTTAACAATAGCGTTTAAGCAAATACTTCGCCTTGAAATTTCCTGGTAAGATCCAAAACTGCGTTGGGAACACCCTTCGGATGCAAGCCAAGCCCGATATCATGCCAGGCCCAGGTTGGCCCGGAGAGGACGTAGGGCTATACCGAGGCCGGAATAACAAGGGGATTAACCCACATTTATAGGCATCAACCCTGCAGCAGCTCAATCAATCGTTCCAGCTCATCAGCGGAAAAATACTCAATTTCTATCCGCCCCCCTTCTCCACTGGTCCGAATTCTCACCTTGGTGGATAAGGTTTGTTCCAAATTTGCTTCCAAATCTCGGAGCCATGGATCCGGCGCAGCGCGTTTCCTAATCGGAGTCTGCCTCACTGGCCGGCGCAGCAGCTCCTCAGTTTGACGGACCGAGAGGCCTTTGTTAAGTATTTCTTCGCAAGCCGCTATTTGTGCTTCCGGCTTGGCTAGTGCCAGTAATGCCCGAGCGTGGCCCATGGAAATTGTTCCACGTGAAACATATTCTTGCACTTGGGGGCTGAGATTGAGCAAGCGCATTAGATTTGCGATATGGGAGCGTGACTTTCCTACCCGCTGGGAAAGCTGTTCTTGGGTTAAACCATATTCTGAAATCAGAACTCTGAATGCTTCCGCTTCTTCCAATGGGTTTAGGTCTTCCCGTTGGATGTTTTCAATCAGCGCAATTTCCACCATTTCCGCTTCCGACAACTCCCGAACTACTGCTGGGATTGTGGCCACGCCGGCCATCTGCGCTGCCCGCCAACGCCTTTCGCCGGCAACCAATTCGTAGCCGCCCACTATGCTGCGGACCACCACCGGCTGTAAAATGCCGTGGGCCCGAATGGATTCTGCCATTTCCGCCAGTTTATCATCAGCAAACACCTGCCGCGGTTGCAAACTATTAGGCCTGATCTCATCGACACCAATCTCTTGGACAGCCCCCCCTTCTGATTCCGGCACTGGGGTCGGAATCAAGGCGCTCAGTCCTTTACCTAGGCCTCGCTTGTCGCTCCGTTTCGCTTTCACGTTCCATCACTTCCTTCGCCAGCTCCTTGTAGACTTCGGCACCGCGCGAGCGAGGATCGTAAATCATAACTGGTTTACCGTGGCTCGGCGCTTCCGATAAGCGAACGTTCCGGGGCACAATACTTCTATACACCTGATCTCCAAAATATTTCTTTACTTCATCCACAACCTGTATCGATAGATTGGTGCGAGCATCAAACATAGTCATCAGTACCCCTTCTATTTCCAGCCTCGGGTTTAAGGCGCCTTGTACCAATCTAATGGTACTTAATAATTGTCCTAGGCCCTCCAGGGCATAGTACTCGCACTGGATTGGCATCAACACAGAGTCTGCCGCCACCAAGCCATTGATAGTGAGAAGGCCCAAAGATGGGGGGCAGTCGATAAACACATAATCGTAGCGGTTTTTTTCGTTGATCAAGGCTTCTTTGAGCCGTTGTTCACGCCGGGGTAACCCTACCAGTTCTATTTCGGCCCCGGCCAATTCCACCGCTGCCGGGATCAAATGCAAACCTCTAATAGCCGTCGGCACTTTTACTTGTTGAATGGCACGCAATCCCAATAGCACTTGATAAATACTGCCATCGAGATCGTTTTTGTCCACACCCATCCCACTGGTGGCATTGCCCTGGGGATCTATATCCACTAACAACACCCTCCGCCCTTCCAAGGCCAATGCCGCCGCCAAATTCACCGCAGTTGTGGTTTTGCCAACGCCGCCTTTTTGATTCGCAATGCTGATCGCTCTACCCATGACCGTCACCCCAATCCTTCGTCGTATATTTAATTCCACACCTTAGCAGTTCTTCCTTCTTTTTCGCCAAAAAGCGGCCTTTGCAAATAACCATTAACTAAAATGGACTTTTCCACCGCTAAAAGCAAAAACAAGGTAAGTAGCTTGAGTTCCCAAATAACCAAAACTATAATTCGGCCAAACTTGCAACCAGATGCCATGTCTGCACCAACAACCCTACTACCAACCGTTATGCCAACCCTTTATCGGCACTTATCCTAACGATCTTCGACTGCCCTGGCGGTGGCGTCGCCTACCTTGGCAGGCCGCAATAAAAGATATTGATATAAACCTAACAATCATGTTATATGTATCGAAGGATATTCAACCCACAACAGTTCTTTGTCGTCCCGGATGTGTGAACTTACAAAAACAATTAATGCCACCGCGGCACTTAAAACAACATCAATTATTTCCCCACTTGCCCGCCATATTTGTTATAATAATAATTGATACCTGACTTTAGTATTTTTTATTTAACTGTTGCCATTGGAGGAGGTGCGGTTAGTCGCTGCACCGTTAGTTCGCTTGTAGCATAAGGGAGGCTAGTATACCATGTACCCTATTGTGCATAAACAACCGTTATCTGCTATGATTCATCTTGTAAGTTTTTTAGCGCCAGATGTGGCGGCTAAAGCCAAGGCGGGCCAGTTTATCATTTTGAAAATCGACGAGGAGGGAGAACGAGTCCCGCTTACCATTGCCGATTACGACCGGGGCAACGGTACTGTTACCTGTATCTTTCAGGAAGTAGGTTATACCACGAAACAGCTTGCGTGCTTGCAGGAGGGAGATACCGTATCTACTTTCGCTGGGCCCTTGGGCCAACCCACAGAAATCAAACCCTACGGTACCGTAGTGTTAGTAGGGGGAGGGGTAGGGGTGGCTCCTATTTTCCCCATCGCTCGTTCGTTAAAAGAGGCAGGGAATATTGTAATCAGCATTATCGGCGCCCGAACTAAAGAAATCCTCTTTTGGGAGGATCGCCTGCAGCAATATAGTGATCGGCTGTTGGTCTCCACCGATGATGGGTCCTATGGCCATAAGGGTTTTGTTACCGATCTGTTAAAGCAACTCCTTGACCAGGAACCGGTCATAGACCGAGTCTGGGCTATTGGCCCTACAATCATGATGCGCTTTGTGGCCGAAACAACCAAACCATATCGGGTTCCCACCATCGTGAGCATGAATCCCATTATGGTGGATGGGACTGGCATGTGCGGTTCGTGCCGGGTTAGTGTGGGAGGGGAAATTAAATTTGCTTGTGTGGACGGCCCCGAATTCGATGGGCATAAGATAGACTGGGATCTCGCTTTACGGCGGATGGCTACGTATCAAGACAAGGAACAGGAAGCCTTATCACGGATAGACGAAGGGGGTTGCCAGTTATGGCGCTAAAGCTAAGGCTGCATAAAACCCCGGTTCAAACCCTACAACCGGGGCAACGGATACGCAATTTCCTGGAAGTATCTTTAGGATACACTGAAGACCAAGCCTTAACGGAGGCCGCCCGCTGCCTTCAGTGCAAGCATGCCCCTTGTATGCTGGGCTGTCCTGTGGAAATAAATATTCCGGCTTTTATTGCTCAAGTCAAAGCCCAAGACTATGCCGGCGCTATTGACACGATTAAGGACAAAAACAATCTGCCTGCTATTTGTGGGCGGGTTTGTCCGCAAGAAAGCCAGTGTGAAAACCGGTGTGTTCTCGCTAAAACTGGGGAGCCGGTGGGTATTGGGCGTTTGGAGCGTTTCGTTGCTGATTTTGATTTGGCTGCCCAGCATTGTCACAGCCCTGAAGTGGCGGCAGCCAGCGGTTTTAAGGCTG
>DATERQ010000173.1:0-4664 GCA_035271345.1 bacterium
TTGAAAATACCCGATTTAACCAGTGATGCCGCCAATACCATGGCGTGGGCCGGACCAGCGCAAAAACCGCGCGTGTCAGAGCCGGTGGCCTTGATACAACCGGCATGCTCACCAATTGCTTTGGCGAAATTGCCGCCGCCGCGTTGGTTCATATCACCACAGGCCTCTTCGGAGCACTCGATGATATAGTCGATTTCTTTCGGGTCTTGACCGGTATTTTTAAACAGATGGCGCAAGGCCAATACACCTGATGCCTTACTGGCCGTATTTTCGGCAATTACATGGGCCGTAAGGCTGGCATCCACCTCGTGAGCCCGCCGCACACAACCCACCAATCTGTCGCCCAGCATCAGCGGCGCTGCTGTCTTATCCTGCACTCGTTTTTGAATTTCATTCAGGGTGCGGCCAGTGACCAGTTTTTTGGAATCAGTTGCTGTCCAGATTGGGCTATCCTCAAGCCGTGGTACTAACCCGGCTAAGAATTCTTCTTCCAACCACACCAATTCAAACGCATCCACCAATTGCAACCAGGCATAAAATTCATCCTCTGGCACAATTTCGCCATACTTCCCATACCGTTTGCCTTCTACTTTGTCGCCTTCGTACCAGGGATGAGGAATGGCGGTCAACTGGTCCGGGTGCATGTTGCCGATATAAGCCTGAAAAGGAGCATAACTTGTGACTTGCTCATAAGTACGTAGATGCTTTCTGAAGGCAGCCAGATACTGTGACTGCGGATCCTTGTGTCGTTCTACAAACTGTGTGGAACCGTATTCAAAAGCGATGTTGGGAGTGTGAACCAAGATATAAGCGGCACCCTTTACTACCGGATCATACATAAGAGTCACCTCCGCAAGTGGTACGTGCCCTGGTGGACAAAAAGTCGGCACCAGGGCGCGTCCAGTATGGTTCCTGGAACTTATGGTAGCCTATCCGGGATCTCCCCCAGTTAGTCTACTCTTCAAATACTACTTGGCCATCCACTGGTGTTTCCAAGGATTTTAGCCCTTTCTCCACCAACTGACGGCGTAAGGCTCTTTCTTCAGCGGCCGGAAGCTCCGGATCCCCCAATGGATATGGAATCGCCACTGTGGGGACAATGCGGTTGGCTCCAACCGTTAAGGAAATTGGTATCACCGTGCACATGTGCACCACTGGTAAGCCAGCTCGTTCTATTTCTTTCACCATCGCTGCGCCGCAGCGAGTACAAGTACCTCAGGTGGAGGTAAGAAGAACGGCGTTTACCCCGTTTTCCTTCAAGTCCTGGGCAATTTCGGCCCCAAACTTAGCTGAATTAGCCACGGAAGTCCCATTACCCACGGTACTGTAAAAATAGTCGAAGGTTTTACCAATAATACCATCCTGCTCCAAGTCCCGCATCACATCCAACGGCACTACCCGATCAGGGTCTTCGTTGGCATAAGTGGGATCATAGCCGCCATGGGCGGTTTCATGGGTTTCAGCCGTCAAGTTGTCCAGCCCGGCGACACTATATTTCCCAAACTTAGAAGCTGATGAGGCTTCAATACGATCAGGATTACCCTTGGGTACTATGCCACCTGATGTCACCAAAGCAACAGTGGCCTGGGCCATGTTTGTAACGGGAGGATTAGGATCCACCCGGTCGAATTCCGGCATGGGCAACTCAGTGGTAAAGGGCTGCCCTTCGATCTTGGCTAACAGAATATCCACTGCCCGTTGGGCAGCCGGTTTATCAGCCATTATATTCCTGCGGATGCCGCGAGGAATATAGCCTTCTTCATCAGGATGGCCAATAGTTTCTCCTTGAACCAATTTTAAGGCCAGGGCCCCCAGTTTCGGTAATACTTGCCGCATGCTGGCTGCGGAATCACCGGTGGGCAGAATATAAAGATCTTTCCTATACAAATCTACCCCGGGATTCTCCGGATACATCGCTGTAACGGCGGGGATCCCCAGTTTTTCCTGAGCAGCCACACAAACTGCGCCGCAAGCGGTACCATACCGCCCGGCATGGAAAGCGGGCCCGGCCACCAACAAATCTGGGTTGTACTTTTTCACCAGCTCCATTACTTGAACGGTGGCAGTATCAATATTCTCAGCAAAATAACCGTCGCCGCAAATAACAGTACCCACTATTTCCGCTGCCGGACCGAGGGCGGCTTTTAATCCCAGTCCCGGCCCCACGGCTCCGTCGCGGGCTTCCGGCGGAACATTGGCTTTTTCTTCTCCGCCCACTTGCCCGAAAAACTGGTTTAAATAGTGAACGACTCTAAACTTTCCTTCGGCCATGGTTTTCCCTCCCCTCAAAGCTTACTGTGTTGCTCCCGTACACCTTTTACGGCCTCGATGAGGGCTTCTACCTCCACTACCATTTCCATCATGGCCACTTGTTCTTCATAAATTCCTTCGTCCACTTGTTCTTTGATCTCTGGCTCCATAACATGATAAACTGGGAGTTCTAACTGAACTCCGGTCAATGGACCGGCATAGGTGGGATCGCCAACGGTAACTGTTTCTGCCGCTAGCTCGGCACAATCAGCATCGGCTGCACCTAAAACAACCACTAGGTTTTCGGCGCCATGCTGTTCGCCTAGTTCTTTGATCCGCGCCTGATTCTCCAAGTCCATTGTACCTGCTGCAGTTCAGACGAAGCACTCAGTGGTGACAAAAACAGGCTCAGTCCCGGCGCTGCGAAGGCATTCTTCAATAGCCGGGCCTGGTACTCCGTCCCTATCACCAATGGCAATGAGTTTCTTGCCCTTGAGTTCCATTTAACTACCTCCTTAAATTAATAGCCTATAGCTCGCACATAACCATAGCCAAGTTCATTGGTGGCCCCAATGATGGCCTGAAGTTCCACTGTGAGGGAACCATCGGCCGCTTTAGAGCCATCGAAACCACCGGCGATGACATCGGCCACTGACAAGTCGCCGATTATCTTCTTCATGGCCGGTAAGTGAATAATTTCGTTGGCATTGCCGGAGCTAACTACCGCATCAGCCTTGGGGCTGATATCGGCCAGGGATTGTGAAGCCCCGTCGCGCCCGGCATATTCGTCAGTTAAAAGAACGGTCTTGATACCGTAACCCTCCAGCCGGTTGCAGTTCATAATAAGGTCAGCATCAGGGTTGCCAAAACCCTCTTCGGTGATAACAGCAGCGTCAGCACCAAGCATTTTGATCAGCTTGGTGGCATAGCCGGAAGAACGTTCCTTATCTTCCAAGGTAACGTTTTCGTTACTGATAACAGTGCCCAGGAAACAAAGATCGCGTCCATGGCGTTTGTACAGCTCTTTCACCACCGGATTATTCAAATGGTGGAAAGTAGTGTTTTTATCACAGGCGGATACACAATTTCCACTGACAATGGCCCCGTCGAACAGTTCATTGGGATGAATAATTGTTGGCAATACCTTCTTTGTATCCACACCATAGATAAAGGTGTCGTGGAGCAAACCCTGGGATAGTAACATCATCAAATAAGCCACCTTGGGCAAATCAGGATATTGTTTAGCCGCTTCGGCCAAAGGTGCCAACTGATAAGTTTCAATTTCATCTGGTTCCAGCTCCCGCCCAGCCTCACCCAAATAAACCGCCGCCTTTAATCCGGCCAGGCGGACAGCCTTTTCATGGGCATGTTTCTCTATTCCTTCCGCCGGCTCCAGATCCAATACCACATTGCAAGTTTTCGAAAAAGGCGTATAATCGGCTCCGGGGCCGCTCATATCAATAATACCTTCCTGAAAGCCTACAATTTTACCAGTGGTAACCACAGTAGCCCCTGCCAGAACATGGCTGCGACCGCTGCCCACCGTTTCCACTTTGCTTACGAACCCTGGGAACGGTCCCCCGGAACCATTCACCTTACAGCGGGGTTCCACTACATCTTTCACTGGAATAATGCGAGTTTCTTCCCCAGGTTGGGCCAAATAGACGGCACAAGACTTAATGGCCGGATCCTCCAAAACCAAGGCAATGAGCTCATCCTTGTCCACATACAACCTGCCGGCTTCCACTTTTGTCTTGGATCCGAAAGCCAAACTACGGATCGTAATCTTGCCGAGTTCTAACCGCATTAAGGCTTCCCTCCTCTCTATACTGGCAGTTGCTTTTATACGAGCAACTCCTGCAATTTAGCCCCAATGTTTTCTTTGGTCACCTCGTCGCCGACGAGTTTACCGACTACTTCACCTCCTTTATAAAACAAATGGGTTGGTAAAGACATAACCTTGAGTTCTACTACTAATCTGCGGTTTTCATTGCAATTTACTTTACAAAACTTCACCTTACCCTGGTACTCCTCAGACATTTTTTCTAGTTCCGGCATCATGGCTAAACAGGGGGCACAACGCGGGCCCCAAAAATCCACCAGCACCGGCAGTTCTGACTTCAGAACTTCATCTTCATAGGTATCCCGGGATAGTTCAATCATAGCCATCGTTCTATTTTACCCCCCTAAAAATTATCGTTGATATATTGTTCAGCGGCGAAGGCGGCAGTGGCCCCATCGCCGGCAGCAGTTACCACCTGGCGAAGAAGTTTAGCCGTTACATCACCCACAGCATAAATCCCGGGAACATTGGTTTCCATATTGCCTGTCACCGGAATATAGTTATGGGGATCGAGATCCACTTGTCCATCTAAAAACCCTGTATTCGGATCCAAGCCCACATACATGAACAC
>DATERQ010000174.1:0-6420 GCA_035271345.1 bacterium
GTATATACCTTTCGTCCATTTTCTGATCCTGCCCGGCATCATTGCAAAAATGTCCCAAAGCACCAGAAAACAATGCAATCCTGTTCGTTAAAACATGCCAGGCCTTCCCCGTTCCATAATTTGTTCCAGCTCTCTTTGTTGGGTCGCGGTTAACGGTTGGATGGGAGGCCGCGGTGGCCCTCCATAATACCCCACTAAATCCATCGCTGCCTTTAATCCCGCTGGACCCCAGCGCGAGGTTACGGCTTTGTTAAGTTCAAGTACGTTTAACTGAATCTTTTTTGCTTCTTCAAAATTTCCCTCCTGGAACTGATCATAAATCGCCACACACTGCTCAGGCAATACGTTTGCTAGGGCCATGGTACCCCCTTTGGCTCCAAGGCATAAGGCCGGGAAAAGCCAGCTTGCTGATCCAGCGAACACTATGAAGTCAAGGGAATGGGTGTTGGAAATAATCTCGGCTACTTGAACAATACTGCCTGAACTATCTTTTTCCCCGACAATATTGGGGTGTTGGGCTAACTCGGCTACCAAATCTGCCGTCATATTGATACCGGTATTGCCAGGCATGTTGTACAGCATCACCGGAACTGGGGAAACATCGGCCACGGCTTCAAAATAAGCTTTTAGGGCTGCCGGGGTATAGCAAGCTTTGTAATAATTGGGTGTAACTACGAGCACTGCATCGGCCCCCAAATCTGCTGCTTTTTTCGATAGCTCGATCGTTTCTCCAGTAGATTCACAGCCGGTTCCGGCAATGACTTTGAGCCCTGCCGGAGTCTGCTCCCGCACAAAGCCGATTAGATGCTCTTTTTCGCTGCTCGACAATAATTGGAATTCGCCATTGGATCCTAAGACTACCAGCCCCGCTAATCCTGACTGGGCCCACTTTTTTAAATTATCCTTGAGTTTATTCCAATGTATGGTCCCATCGTCGGTTTTAAACGGCGTGGCAATGGGGGCAAAGATTCCTTTAATCATGGCCTTGCTCCTTCCCTAGATTAGAATTTGTTCATCGCCTTTTTCCCCACCCAGACCATAAAATCTTCCCACTGATTAACGACAACATCGCACTCTACCCCATCTAGTTCCCGTCCGTAGGCCAGCCAGGCTGTATACATACCTACATTCCGCGCGCCCTTCACATCGGTACGGACATCATCACCAATATGGACTGCCTGGTTGGGCTTTAGGCCCAAAGCGTGCAAGGTCTCCTGAAATATTTTCGGATGGGGCTTGGCCACCCCTACTTCGTCGGAAAAGAAAAGCTGGGAAAAGTATTTCTTTAATTCTAACCGCTCTAGTATAATGCGGGCTACGCTGCCCGGTGTTTTGCCGGTATTGCAAATCAGAGCCAGGTCCATCTGGCTCTGCAGCCGCTCCAGCACCTGCGCCACCCCGGGTACCGGCTCCGGCATTTTTTTAAGTGTGGCTGTAGTGTAGGCCTCGTAAAGTTCAGTTAAAAGGGGGTCCATACGGGGAATATCCAGCAACCCCACTATCCAATCCAACTGCTGCTGCGGTGTCATTTCCTTCCCTTCATTTACTTGTAAACCCATCACCTTATCACGACATTGAATGGTGGCATCCATTATTTTAGCCCTAGATCTGGTTTGCCCATGCCGGGTTAAAACAGCCTCCAGTCCGGCGGTGACAATTTCATCGATATTATCCCCCGGACTTTGCTTCACAACGGTTTTCCATAAATCAAAGGTTACTGCTTTCAGCACATGCTTGGCTCCTTTCACCATTAATACGCCTGGCTTCATTTTGGTCATATAGTGATAATTATGCTCATGGGAATGGGTAATTTTTGCCGCCCTATGGGTGCTAGCTAATTATTTAGGGCAAAATAACTATAACTAAGCTATACTGGAGGTGAAACTATGAGTTACATCTGCTCATCCTGCGGTCGCCGCTCACGACTGCCTGACTATTGCCACGGCCAACCCATGTCCCCGCAGAGCCAATATACCTGTTTAAACTGTGGTCGTACCTCTGAATCCCCCGCCACTTGTTGCGGTAAACAGATGGTAAGAAGTTAAAGCATTTATTTCACCCAAAAGGGAAGGGTCTTTCCAGACCCTCCCCTTGATATTGATTGGCCCTAATTCCGGCGCCGGCCTAAACCAGCCATGAGTAATAATCTGAGCAACTGCAGCACTGCCGATAAGGTTGCTGCCACATAGGTCAAAGCTGCCGCTGACAATACCGCTTTGGCACCACCAATTTCGCTCGCTGCCAATACACCTTGGCCGGCTAACAACCGTAAGGCCCGCGAACTAGCGTTAAATTCCACTGGCAGGGTCACCAGTTGAAACAAGACTGCCAGGCTAAAAAGCATGATCCCGAATTGCAACATAAACCCGCTTTGGAAGATATATCCGAACAGGGCCAAGGGCAATCCTAGCTGTGATCCGACATTGGCCACCGGAACAAGGCTTGAGCGTACGCTAAGAGGCACATAATCAGTAGCATGCTGCAGCGCATGCCCGGTTTCGTGGGCTGCCACCCCGATGGCAGCCAGGGAATTACCATGGAATACTTGCTGTGATAACCGCACGGTGCGGTCTCGGGGATCATAATGGTCTGTAAGGCGTCCGGGAACGGACTCTACCCGCACCCCTTCCAAACCCTGCTTTCTGAGCAGCATCCGGGCCACATCGGCCCCGGTCATACCATTTTGGGCCCGTACCTGCAGATACCGTTGAAATGTAGCCTGAACCTTAAATTGTGCATACAAAGCCAGGATAATAGCCGGCAACACCACAATCCCATAAGGGCCATAAAAGAAAGGCATTTTCTCGCCTCCTTTCTAGTACTACTTCTTATCCTTCACCATAATACAAGACTGGCACTAAAGTCAACGACAGTTTTGTAATAATCTTTCATATCACCCAGTCGGCTAAAAACTAGCCGTTGTTCTGTCAGCAATCAACATGCCAAGTGGGAAAGGTTATCCATCCCGTTGTGTTTCATTTAGTAATAATAATAGCAAGGTTGGGGCGGCACCGAGGCTAGTCTTATGGCTCCATCCATCCCCGAGTACTAGCATCCCCGGCCCGTTTACAAATTTTCACCCCTTTTGTTATTGTACGGTACGCCATCTACCACTAACCGCCCTTCAGCAGCAAATCGCGCCAGCACAGCAAAGGACAGTAACTGGAAGCTACCGCTGCCGGAAACCAATTTAACAATATTACCGGTGCTGCCAATTACGCGCCAAATATCGGTAGAACAATCGGAATCGAGATAAGATATAGTGGCGCCGGTGATTATTATCCGCCTTAAATCAGTAATTAAACCTTCTTTAGACACTATCTGTTCTCCCCCTGCCGCTCTTTCTTGAAATCAATATTGAGCCCCACCTTTATTATAGCAGAAACCCGGCCCCAAGGCCGGGTTAGTCTTGTAATGGTTGTTCTTTTTTTGTTAACTGCGCCGCTACCAGGCGGCACAACCGATATAGCTTTAACCGTGCTGACATCTGCCGCACTGTAAGTGGGCCGGACATTCCGATCCTCCTTTTGGAGTTGTCAGTGATTAGTATAACCAAAAGAAGCTACTATTAAACCCGGGCGGCTCAGCAGGTGCTAACGAGGCCAATCGTTTTGACGACAGGGAACATCGTTGCCATAACCCGGTAGCGCTTGACTCGCAATCGACGGTCGGTTTCGTTTCTTGCCATTATGCACCATAAACCGGCAATATCATCTTGCTGCTGAGCCAGTCCCTGCAAATAAATGCCGGGCTTTCGCTCAATACTTGAGGCCAGTATAAGTAGCGTTCCCATCTGTTAGGGTAATCAGCGCCAGCCGCGGTTTTTCTCCTGGTTCTGTCTCGGCCAGTCTTTGATGGCGGACACCGCCTTCCCAAACCGTTCCGCTGCTTTCCCCGGGGCTAAAAGTCCAAACCAAGGCTCCCAATCTTTCACCTGTTTCTTGGAGACGGCGGCGAAGGAGATCAGCTTCCGGTCCACTGCTAAAGCCACCGGCACCTGCAAACGGGTTCTGTTCCAGAAAAATAAATACTTGCTTTTTCCCTTCAAGTTGGGCTAAATCCTTCTGCAACCACTGCCACTGCTGGGCATTTCCTTGGACCAGGGTGCCACCCCTAGCATTTAGAGCATAGCAGGTGGCCGTGCCCTCATCCCAGCGCAGGGGCATTCCCACTGGTTTTATTGGCAAACCGAGGGTTTCTTCCCAGACTAGTTTTGTTGCCTCAGCTACCGGTTTCAAACAAACCAGGTACTGGGCCCGGTGGCTGTGAGCCGCTTCCTTTAGTGCCTCTACCCATTCCAGTTGTTTTTGTTCTTGTGGCAAGGCCCCTATCACCAAAAAACTTTGCCCCTCCTGGAGCGGTACCGGCGTATACTGCCGGTCAGGAAAAGGATTAGCCGCTAGCTTCATTTCTTCAGCAAAAGGTAACGAGCTTGACAAGGCTAAATCATCGAAATATATGGTCCCGGCACCTTGTTTGGCCTGATCAGGTTCCACCAGATAAATGCGTTTTAACGCCAAGGGATAGTCGCCTGGGGGCAGCTTAACCTTCAACTCTTTCCAATCATTCCAATCCACCTGGCGGGCCAAGTCCACAGTGAACTCATGCCCCTTTTTATCCGCTAGTAGCGCCCGCAACCAATTACCGTTACCATCACCGTGCACCATAAGCGACAACTCGTCACCCCGGCCCGGTAAAGCCATTCCTTGGTCAAAGACTATATAAGCGGCTTTGGTACCGCTTCCAGTACTGAAATCATAATCTAGCCGCAGGGAATGATTCCCTCCGTGAACCGGCTCCGGCCCTGCGGCCAAAGAAATGTTACCTTTTACCTCGGCCGGATAAACCGCAGCTGAGATACCAGACAGGGCCTCAAAATATAAAAGAGGCATTTCCACCGTTCCCACGGTAACCAGAGTTCGCGCAGCGATGTCACTCCAGCGGGCTTCTACAGCCCCGGCCCTGCTCTCTAAACCCCCTTTGAACCTACCCCCAACCACAGTCCCAATATCCCCCAACACTTCCCAAGCAAGGTCTTCAGCCCGCACTGGGGCCCGGTTCCCCACCGCGTCATAGGCCACTGCTGTAATGGTCGCTTCCCCTTCCGGGGCCAAAGCTACTTCTTCTGGCACCAGTTCCAGCCGCACCACCGGCCCAATGACTTCCAGCTCCGCTTCACCCCGGGCAGGGCCAATAGTGGCAATTAACTTCCCTTTTCCAGACCCATGGGCAGTAAAAACGTTCCCTTGCACCGCCCCCAATTCAGCCGGTTCCACCAGCCAGCTAACTTTATCGGCTTCCACAGCCAGCGGATTATAATTGGCATCATAGCCCTTTATTGCAAGCGGCAACCTACCCGCTGGCACCAACCGTGTCTCTGGAATTACAATTGTAAGGCCCGCCAGCTCTCCTTTGGGTGCCCGGCTAAAGATTCCAATGCCGTTGCTCACTGAGCGTTCCGTTCTTTCTGATAGGCTGTTCACCACTTTAGCCTGGCCTTCCCCAGGCAAGCGGGCCAAAACCGTGGTGGAACCGCCCCCATCCAAATTTAAGGCCTGATAACACCCAAGTTTAAGTAGCTCCGCTGCCCACTCGGTTTGAGTTAGACCACGGCTTTCTTCTTGTCGGCCATCAACAGCGGCTAAAATAAGCTCCCTGCCATCAGCGCTAATACCCACTGCGCTCCGGGGATTATTACCGCTAATTTCATGGGTAAAAGGCACAATCTGTCCCTCTTTAATTAGCACCGTACCACCACCCACCGCCCAGGCCAAGTCCGGCCACGGTGAATCAGTGCTAATATCGATATTCACCCTACTGCCGGGAATGAGATTAGATTGCAAATACTGGGCCGCCGCTTGAGCCCCCAGCAAAATCTGCTGGTCCGCCTGGATGTCTATACCCCCCGTGGCCGGCAGCAAATCCACAACCATACCATCTTCAATGATCGCTGCCAGACAATCTTCCGGAACCTTAGTCGGGGTTACTCCAGCCCACCAATGATCAAATCCATACAGTTCTTGATAGCTCTCCCCCGGTTTGTTCCAACCAGCCAGGGCAAAGACCTGGCCAGTTTCAGATGTTACCTGGCCCTCAAACAACAACCTGCCCACAGCGGCGCCTCCATCTTTAAGCAGGGCAAAAACAGACAAGTCTTGGCGGCGGGAAGGGCTGGATACCAATCTTCCGCCCGTTACTACAGGCCCCAAAGGAGCACCAATCCCCCGTCCAAAGAAAAAATCGCCGTTTATAGCCGCCACCGCTCCAGCTCGGCCGGCCATGTTGCTAAGATGCTCAGTTATTGCCAAGCCCTTCTCTGCCAATAGTAGGTCAGTACCAATATCAGCCCTGGTGATGTCGGCCCTAATCACGTGAACCCGTAACCAGCCAGCCGGAGTAAATTGCCACCTGGTCTCATAG
>DATERQ010000175.1:0-9266 GCA_035271345.1 bacterium
AGTCCATACTGAGATCGGTAGGGTATTTACAAGAACTCGAACACAAAGAAACCGGAATAGAGTATCTGAAAACGATGATAAAGTATGTATTCGGGGCGGGAAGAAATTTAACCAGAACCGACCTAGATCGAATAATCAAAGAGGTTACGACAACTTACCCAGAAGGGAGTGAGGCGGTAATGACTATTGCTGAAATGCTGCGGGCGGAAGGTAGAGAAGAAGGTAGAACAAAAGGTAGGGAGGAAGGTAGAAAAGAAGGTAGAAAAGAAGGTAGAAAAGAAGGTAGAAAAGAAGGCCGAGGTGAGGGTAAGCTCGAAGTAGTCAAAAACGCCATCAGAGAAGGAATAGAGCCAACCCTAATTGTAAAATTGACCGGGCTGCCAAAGAAGGAAGTGGAAAAAGTAGCCCGGGAAATGGCTAATTAGCACTCATTTACCGCGCCTGCTGTGCCAGTAGGCGTTTTTTCTTCCGATGCTGCATCGGCAAAAGTATTCCATGATAGTATATCAAAATAAAAGAGAAAATTGGGGGTAACTACCAATGTCAACACACCACAAAAAACGTATTGGCACAAAAGCAAACCATAAGGCCTTTAGTATAGAACAGCATCCAATGGACACAACCTTAAATTTTAAACAGCATATTGCCACACCTGTCCGGGACAATCCCCATAAGATTGAAAACCAGAACAGTAGTACAAAAGTATCAGACACATCAAAAAATATGCTAAGCAAGCGATTTATTGAGGCTGCATCTAAGGAGGCCCAAAAAGTGTTAGGGCGGAGAATCGATAATAAGTCCATTTCTGCCTTGATGATAGATGACGTTGACTTGGGCAATCACTCGGCTATCGTGGCTGTGGGCATAACAAACGAAGGACACGAAAGCCTTCTGGGGCTGCGTATTGGCTCTACGAAAAACGAGCAGGCATGTCATGATCTACTTTCCAATCTTGTTCACCGCGGACTGCAGCATAAAAATGGGTTGTTAGTTATCATAGGTGACTCTAAAATCCTTGCAAAGGCCTTACGGGATGTATTCGGGGCCAAGGTATCGGTCCAGCATTGCCAAAATCAACAAGGTGCTTTTTAATAACTTTCAGGTCATACCTGACGGCGTTAACCAGACCTGACCTGGATCGAATAATCAAAGAGGTTAGGACAACTTACCCAGAAGGGAGTGAGGCGGTAATGACTATTGCTGAAATGCTGCGGGCAGAAGGTAGAGAAGAAGGTAGAACAAAAGGTAGGGAGGAAGGTAGAAAAGAAGGTAAAAAAGAAGGTAGAAAAGAAGGCCGAGGTGAGGGTAAGCTCGAAGTAGTCAAAAACGCCATCAGAGAAGGGATAGAACCAGCTCTAATTGTAAAATTAACCGGGCTGCCAAAAAAAGAGGTAGAAAAAGTAGCCCGAGAAATGGCCAACTAGCACACATTTGCCGCGCCTGCCGCACCGGTGGGCGCTTTTTCTTTGGATGCTACATCGCAAATCAGCAACATCATCCTTATGATAGTGGGGTATGGTTTACGACAGGGTACGCCCCTGCTCACTTTCCCAATATGGCACCCTTTACAAGGGCTAACAACAGGTAAAGCCCTACCGGACATCACTGCCCCACATACACGTTTTCATTGTGCCACTGTAAAAATTGTGCTGATGGCCTTTCATCGGCTCGCTCAGGCAGCTTTAACAGTGGATGGCCATGGAGTTTATAATAATCCCTGCCATTGCCATAGTCCTCTTTTATCCTTTTGCTAACTTCAACTACACTATCTGTGGTAACTGTTATGTATCCCCGGTCAAATAAAGTGTGAACATCTTGCCTGAGCAATAGACCATTACTAGTGGCATGAGGCCCGTTCTTTGAATAAGGCTTGATATGGGCCGCATTTAAAACCGGAAGAGTTCTTTCGCCGGTCATAGCACAACGGTTATCATAAGCCTGTGTAACCGTTATTCTAAATCCGCCTTGTCCTAATCTTGGCTTTATTAGCTGGGGCTTTCCATACAAAGCTTGATGCTCGGCTGCGATAGCACTTTCCACCAGTCTGTGCTGGACAGCCTCGTATAGCATCTTACCATCCGGGCTCCCGGTATTATATGTTTTCCCCTGCACAATATGGGGTGACCAACTCCTAGGTACAGGTATCCAATCCTGCTTTTGAAAGAAAAAAGGTTCAGCCAAGACCAGGGAACCAATAATGGGATCGGGCTCGGAGAGCATATCTGTGCGGCGATAGCTGTAGATGGCCTCCATAAATTCCTCGCGGCTAGCCCGGCCATTCTTAATGCCGAATATATCCCAGGTTAACGAAAGCGGAAAAAATGCCTGCCGAACAAATATTCCCCCACCGACAACATAATTGTACGGCGAATGCAACTTAAATAGAAATAGCTCACCCTCTTTAAGGGCTCGGAAATTACGCCTTCTTCCCGGCTGCCAAAAATTAACCTCATCGGGCTTTATGTTTTTTAAAAACTTGAACCAATCATTATCCGTTACAGCTACAAACATACGCATCAACACCACCCCATTAATATACACTGTTTTTATGAAATTGATCTTTTTTATACTTTGTTCAGATTCCCTTCGCGATTTTCCTTCTCCATATATTCCCTTCTTATTTCACTTAGAGTTTTTCCAGTTCCTTTATGTATAGAAAAGCCATATGTCTCAACGCTGGACCAACCATAAATCCCCTTCAGCCATCTTTGCAAGGACATTTCTTCCCCATTGGCTTGTACATTTCCGTTGGCCAGTAAAGTTGCCTCATCATCTTTGCCTTTAGCAATTATAATATCGCCTTCTTTTACAACACCCCAGCCCAGCATAGCATCAATTCGAGGCAATGATCGTCGTGTTTTTCTTTTTACCCGCCTTGTAGTCGCTGATGTCCCCTCCATAAGATCAACATAGTATTCGTCGTAACTAGATACAGGCAATAATTTTTCTACCTGGATGTAGATCCCATCACTAAATTTATAGGGAATCAATCTGTAGCAACTTATATCCACATCGTTACTGTTGAGCCAGGCTACAGCCGACAAGGTTTGCTCATTAAAATCAGAAGCAACTAAAATTATTTTTTGCTTTTTATTAAAGCTGTTTTCCGCATAATTTATAGTTAGGAATTCGCTTACTTTCCTAATACCCAGTTCATAAGATGTCAGTTCACCCAGCTCAAATTCACTACGGTACTTTTCAATATAAGGAGCGTAGACTTTCTTGACCAGGTCATCTGGGTCTTTAATGGTAGCATAACTGGCCGCATACCGAATGGTCTGGAATTCGAAGGCTTCTTTCCGGCGTTCAATATCTTCCAAATCTCGTTTGATCTCTATTAGCACCAAGCTGCCGGAATTATCTACCGCCGTTAAATCGCTGCGCCACCTTCTTGGTTCCGCACTTGTCGGCCTACAATCAGCATCGATTCCTCATCATCACAAATCATATCAATGTTAGTCCGTAAAAATTCTTCAATATCGTTTTCCGTCATACCTAGTTTAGAGAATGTGGTGGCTTCTATTTTATCCACTCTTCCATCTACCAGTTTGTACATAGTCTCCCCCTTCTCAATCTACAACGTCCCATTAAATCCAAATATGCTGTCAATGGCCAGTTGAGAATGGACATTTTTGGCCACGAAAAGTGGTCAACTAGAAAATGGTAATGGTTTTCTCACCCCCCCTTCACTTCGTTTAGCCCGGGGGGCACCAGACGGTTACGTACCCGGTAGCTGTCCCCACGCAGGGTAATCACATGGGCATGATGCAATAGGCGATCGAGGACCGCCGCTGCAGTGCCAGGGCTTGCAAACAGGGTCCCCCACTCACTGAAATCCAGATTGCTTGTAATAACCAACGAAACGTTTTCGTAGGCCCTACTGACCAATTGGAACAGGTGATCGGAGGCAGTCTTGCCAAGGGTTAGGTAACCGACCTCGTCTATGATAATCAGGTCGTTGCGCAAAAGACTGCGCATGTACTGGGGGAGGCTGCCGTCAGCCAGACTGGCATACATCCGGTTGGCTAGGTCATCCATGGTGATGAATAATGTGTTGAAGCCCTGATTAGCCGCCTCAATACCCAGGGCAATAGCAATGTGGGATTTGCCGACCCCGGGCGGGCCCAGGAGAATCAGGTTTTCCCGGGATTTCACAAATGAGAGGGTGGCTAAGTCCCGAACGTTCTGCTGACTTACCGAGGTCTGAAATGAGAAGTCAAAACCATCCAGGGTACGCCAGGCCGGAAACCGGGCTGCCTTTAGCCTGCGTTGCCTTTGGGTATTCTCCCTTCCTTCCACCTCTTTTTGGGCCAGGTAGGCCAAAAAATCCAGGTAAGAAGGCTCCTCCTGCAGAGCTAGCTCATTTATTTCATAGAGTTCATCCCTGATATGCCGAAGTTTCAGCCTTTTCAAGTTCTGCTCCAAAACACTGCGATCTGCTGCATCAATGTTCCTAATCACTGTGCGCCCCCCAATTCTTGGTAGTAGGCCGGATCACGCTGCTCCACATGAACGTTCATGCTTAAGGGAAGGAGCTGCGAGGGGGCGTTTTTTTCCGGCAGGCTCTGCGGTGCGGTTTCTTGTATCTCCAGTATGCGTTTTAAGATGCCATAACCAAAGGATTGGTAATCTAGGGCGCGCTGCATGGCCCGCCCAATGGCCGGCGATGAATAGGCCTGCCCAAGATCAGCAATTTTTTGCATTTGTTCACGAAGGGTCCCCACCCGGCTGCTGCTGAGGCCCTGCAAATAGGCTTTGGCCTCAGGCGCCAGGGATTCAAATTTGGCCTGCAGGGGATTCGAGGGCGTTTTCCTTTTACTTGCCCGCTGGTGTTCAGGGTAATGCTCGTCCCTGATGAAGCGTTTGCCCCGCCCCGCTTTGAGCTCAATGGCATCAACTACCTTTGGTCCATCCAAGAGCTCCAAGTGATTCTCAAAGCGCCTGAAACGCACGCTCCGGCGGGCAAAACTGGAAGGAACAGAGTATTGGTTTCCCTCCACTGAGATGAGACTGGTCCTGGTGGCTTTTCTTTCTTCGATGATAAACGGCATGTTGTTTTGGGCGGGAACAGCCTTCAGGTAATCCCTTTCCACCATCAGCCGCTCCCAGGGAATTTCTTTGGTGGTTCCGTGGATGCGCTGGTTTGCTTCCTCATTAAGCCAAACCAGCGCCTGATTATTGAGATCGCCCAGACCTTCAAATTCACGCCCATAAAAGAAACTCCTGCGCACATACTTGACCTGCGATTCAACCTTTCCCTTGGATTCGGGGTCGTTGGTCCAACAGGCCCTGGGGGTAAAACCATAGGACAAGGCCAAGTGTAAAAGGTTTTCGTTGAAACGGACCACGTTGCCCACCCGCTCTGAAACCACGACCTTTGCATTGTCAAACAAAATTTCAAAAGGTACGCCGCCGATGTACTCAAAGGCCCGGTGCATACATGACAGGAAGGTTGCCATGTCGCCGTGGATGATGAATTCAACATAGCTGGCCCTTGCCCAGCCAAGGGTGAATACAAAGGTGTAAAGTTTGTAATGGGAGCCTTCCACAACGATGGTGCCGAAGTGTCCCCAGTCGACCTGGGCCTGCTCTCCGGGCATGGTTTCAAAGGGCTTGTACTCCCGGTGTTTCTGAGGGCGGATGGCATGTACATAGCGCCTCACCGTACGTTCCGAGCCCTGGTAACCCCGCTTCAATATCTCTTTGTTAAGTTGATACGCGGTTAATTCCGGGTATTCTTTTAAACGGCCCGTGATATAATCTGTGAAGGAATCAATTAGCTGGGTACGGAGCTTGTACCTGGGTTCAGCTAGATTTTTGATTGTTCCGTCCCAATACTTGCTGACGGTGGTCCGGCTGATGCCAAGCTTTTTGGCCACAGCTCTTTTGGATAGGCCCTGCTCTTTTAAGCGTATAATGTCCACGATAGTTGCCACTCCTGTCATTTTTGGCTCACTCCCTAGTTCTCTGGTTTTGGTGCAGCTACACACCAGAGATACTATTAGGGGGTGGGCCTTATTTTACCTGCAATGTCAATTACAGGTGGCCTACTTTTCGTGGCCATTTATGACCATTTTATAGTGGCCGCTAACACAAATAGACTACCCTTGGAAAATAGAGCGGAGGACATACGGACACGAAAGAACCAATTACTAAGGGCGCTTAAGGCCAACAATGATGTAATTAGGATATTGGTTAGAAACTTCGCCAATCAGAATATTAGCGCTAAGGAAGCGGGTAGGCTTTATCAATCGATACCGGATTTATCCCTGGCTGCAAAAGATGAGATTCGAGAGGAAATTTTTAACCATTTATCGCAGCAAGCACGGCAAAAAAAGATTGTTGAATTACAGAAGGAATGGCAAAAGCATACTGGAACCGATTCACCATCAAGCTGGAGTGAACAAATGCGTATACCCATCCAGTGGGTTTTGCATGGGCATGGTTTTGATACCTTTTTTGTTCAGTATAGCAAAGTAGAGCGGCTATTAGAAAATGAATTAGATGAGGTTATTGACCATTTAGCTAATCACACTTCCGAGTTGGAAATTTTATCAGACAGAAAACAGGTGTTACATCGGTATATCAAAGCGGTGGCTGGAGATTATGTGAGCCTCATAGAACAAACGAACAGTGAAGAAGTTGTGAAGGATTATGTGTATGAGAAGATGCAGGGTAATGTTTACGGATGGCCCCGACGTTTTAACAGGGTTACGGCAACGGTAAAACAGTGGATTCATGCCAATTATCGTTCTTCCACTTACCCAAGGTTGATTAACGTGATAGAAAGTATGGAACCCAATGATATGAAAACCTTTATTAAAGAGCTTGTATCTAGGGATGCATTGGTTGGGGTTCGCCTTTTGGCTGCTATTCAAGATAAAGGTTAGATGAGGTGAAATCGATGCCAATACAATTTGAGAGTGTTGGTGAATTGTTGGAGCATCTGAGACTTGAAAAGAAGAAGGGCGAACCCTTTGCTACTCGTTTTATCCTCATACAAGGATGTGAAGTTTGGGATGAGCTAATCCCCAGGTTAAACCAGGAGGTAGATGGGATCATATGCCTTTCTAAATTTTGTAGTGCAGCGGATGTGTTTCCGAATATGGAACGGCTAAAGGAGTATTTAGCGGGAAATACCGACCAGTTCCGGGACATTTTGCTTACACCTTTGGCAGAATACATTCGTTTGGATGCTGAAGGTTTAGAAGCAATAAGGTGGCTGGCTAAATATCGAACAGATAAGATAAACAGGATCTATGTACCACTTCTTGCCTCTGACGATTTCTTTCAATCGGGCATAATTAAGGTACCTCGTTACCATGTAGGCTTGCTGCCAGATGTTTGGGCTCTCAAGGGAAAAGGTAGCTCTGAGGTAATAGTTGCACCGTTCCAATCTAAAGTTGTTGATAAAAATGTAATCAAGGGCATAAGAGAGTATTTACTAGCCTGGTCACGAAAAAGTGTCCGCAAGGCCTGGCTGGTGACCCAAATGGCACCCTGGTTATCGAACCAGGGGGCAAGGGGAGAATGCCGGGTTCACATATATATGTCTAGCTTCGATTATGTGCGTAGATTACTCAAATTGAATCAGTTGCGAAATGATTGGGGTTCCCCGGGGCAATGGGATTGGCTAGCCTTAAAAATTAAACAGGAAAATGATTTAGATTCACTAGCATGCCGATTGCTGAAGGTGGTTGAATACGATTCGGAACGCCTTTTTTATATGTGGAAAGGCGTACATTCAAAAGAACGCTGGTTAATTTGGCTATGGAGCAAAGTTAAAAGTGCCCCGGGAACTTATTTATTTGCTGTTATAAAAAAGAACTCGACTATCGATTATTTCCATGATGATGTTGCAACAGGTATTTTTGTTGGGCCCTTACCACCTTCGTTAAGCGACTGCCGGGAGCGTAAAAGCCTACTTCGCTATCTAGACATAGACCATATGCCCCAGAGTTTTTGGATCAACTACAAAGCATTAGCAGAACCTCTAAAAAGGCTTTCTGTTTTAACGGATATATCTCAGCAAGAAAGAGAAGAGGCAATATTGTGCATAGGCGAGCTACTTACAGCGAATATTGCCCCAAATAAGTGGTGGGATTATCTAGAATGCGCATTTCCTTGTCTAGCGTGGTACTTACAACTAGCAATTAGTGATGATGAATTCGTAGATCTATATTTTCGGGTGTATACTCGTAGCCGCGTGAAGGATAATGCCGATAAACAATTAGCTTCTTTAATAGATCACTGGGCAAGTGAGCAATTGCTTTGGAAGTACCCTACCCGAAATGAAGTGGTATCCAAACTAAGGAATAATGGTGCTAGGATAATGTGGGTGGATGGTATGGGAATGGAATGGATGGGCCTATTAAGCCAGTACTTGGTTGAATATGGTGGAGTAGACCATAATATTACTGTAGCTAGGAGCAACCTGCCAACAACGACTGAAGCGAACAGAGAATGGGAAAAAGGTGAAATGGTCGAACGAGGGTTAGATGATATTGCTCACCACTACGACTATTCTTTCCCGGAATCTTTTTTAAAGGCGATGGCAGTGATAGAAAAAGTGGCGTCTAAAGCTGTATCTTTATTAGCCCAACACCCTGTTGTTGCTATTACTTCGGACCACGGCTTGAGCCGTTTTGCAACGAAAAAAGGGGAAAGAATTGAGGTACCGGAGGGGCTGGTAGCAGAAGCGCCAGGTCGATTTGCATCTTTGGAGCGGGAAAATTATTTTATTGAACCTGACCGGCCGCTGGTTATGGATAAGGGATATGTTATCTGGTTATCCCACGGGGGATTTCGTAGCAGGGGGCCATGCCGTGGGGAAATACATGGCGGCGCAACGCCCGAGGAATGTCTTATTCCCGTCGTAGTAGTGCGTAAAACTGAATCAAGGGTAAAAAGACTCCCAAAATTTGAAGTAGTTACCGGGATAGTAAAATTGGGCCTGGATAACAGAGGCCTTCTTAAAGTACGGAGCGATAAAGTTATCGGTGCTAAAATTGAATTACGGGCTGCTGGGTATCGGGCAGAAGGGGCGATGGATAGCGATTTTCTTTTGCTTTTTGAGCTAAAGGGATGGGGTTTGGGTGAATATAGGGGTAGCTTGTTTTATGCTAATCAGTGTCTCGGTGAAATAGAATTTGAGCTTGTAAGAGGCATTCAAGAACAAGATCTTGGATTGTGAGGTGAACTAGCTTGGGCGGTAAAAATGATCTTTTTTATAAAACCAAGACGTGTTTCGAGAATATGGTTGTTTA
>DATERQ010000176.1:0-6303 GCA_035271345.1 bacterium
TCAATACCGATCAAATTCCCTACCTAATTGAACAACTGCTGGAAACAGGTGCTGCCAACGTCCACGTATTGCCAGCCCTGACCAAAAAAGGGCGGCAAGAATTTATTATTCTTATTGATACACCACCCGAACAGGTGGATATTATTAAGGATTTCATTGCTGGTGAAACCGGCTCTTTAGGAATAAGAACGCTGAAAGCTGATCATATGAGCCTGGATTATCGAATTCATCCCATTGACATTGCCTTGGAAGACGAGACCGGCCACATCCATTGGCAGGGTTCGGTTAAGGTAAAGCTGGTGCTGGATGCTGCTGGAAAAATACTGTCGGCGCGGGCAGAGTATGAAGATATCAAGTCAACCGCCAAAATGCTTGCTGTTTCCGGTTTTAGCATCGGTTTCCTAGAGCTAAAACAACGGGTTGAAATAGAAGCACTGAAACGGTTCAGGCAATGCAAATATAGACTTACTGTTCTTTAAAATCCCCATTCAAGTTTTACCGATGAACGGCCGAGGAGGGGTGGGAATTTGCGACTAACATTAAAAAACGTACTGGCAATTCCCTTGGAAGCCGAACAAATTTCACCTGGTTTACTGAGGGGTAAATCGGCCTTGGAAGTTGCCAAGACCCCTTTGCTATACGGAAACGCCGAGGTTCCCCTGGGGGATTTTTTCGATATCAAGGGGCAGCATTGCAAAGATCATCTGCACCTAGAAGGAAACCTATCGCGGGTTAAACACCTAGCTCGAGGTATGAACCAAGGCCTTCTTACTATCGACGGGCCGGTGGGCATGCATTTAGGTGCCGGTATGTCTGGGGGCGAGATCCGGGTACAGGGGGATGTGGGTGATTGGCTGGGCGCCCAAATGAAAGGCGGATTGATTTCAATTCAAGGGCGGGCAGGACATTTAGTTGGTGCCGCTTACTGGGGGGAAAAACGCGGTATGACCGGTGGCACCATTATTATTCATGGCCAGGCTGGTAATGAGATAGGAAACCGGATGGCTCGAGGGTTGTTGGTGGTTACCGGAGATTGCGGCGATTTTGCCGGGGTTCAAATGCGGGCCGGGACAATAATAGTCTTGGGGAAATCCGGTCTCCGACCAGGAGCTAATATGAGAAGGGGTACTATTATTTTGGCCCACAGCCAAATACTGTTGCCCACTTTCAATTTTTGTTGCGCCTACAAACCCCCGTTTCTGCCGTTACTGGCTCGAGCGTTGGAAAAAGAGGGCGTAGCGCTGTCCTCGGTTCAGAATCAACTTTGCTCCCGCTATCTAGGTGATACCAATGAGTTGGGGAAAGGGGAAATTCTCATATGCAATCAGATGCCTGTTGCTTAAATGAACGGGCTTTAGCTTTGGTAAAACAGTTGGTTGCTGACAAAGAAACACTCGGGGTGGAACTATTGTCCTTGGCCGGCGCCAATGTGTTGGATGCCGGGGTAAATTATCCTGGTTCTCTGGCGGCCGGGCGATTAGTGGCTGAAATTTGCTTGGGGGGTCTTGGCCAAGTAAACCCTGTTCAACTTTTTTTTCCAGGGCTGACTCCTAACGCCCCTTCCTTCTGGTTGCCAGGAGTGCAGGTGACAGTAGAAAAACCGGTCATATCGTGTTTGGCTTCCCAATATGCTGGCTGGGCAGTTGAAGGACATGGGTTTTTTGCCCTTGGTTCCGGCCCTGCTCGAGCCTTGGCGGCTAAGGAAGATGTGTTTAAGATTTTAGCCTACCAAGAACAGGCTACAATAGGTATACTTGTATTGGAAGCAGATAGATTGCCCCCAGATGAGCTGATTGATGAACTAGCCTCAGACTTTGGGTTGGAACCCAAAAACTTATGGCTGGTGGTGGCCCCCACAGCTAGCATTGTGGGCTCGGTTCAAATAGCAGCTCGAGTGGTGGAAACAGGATTGCATAAGCTCTTAATGCTGGATTACGATGTTCACCAGGTGAAAGCCGCTTACGGAACTTGCCCTCTGGCACCAGTCGCTGCAGATGATTTTACCGCTTTAGGCAGAACCAACGATGCCGTCCTTTACGGTGGGCGTTGCTTTTACTTTGTTAATGACCAAAACGATGATATCGAACAATTGATGGATCGCGTGCCAGCCTCGGCCTCGCCTGATTGGGGCACGCCGTTCCTGCAATTGTTTAAACGGTATGGTGATTTTTATAAAATGGACCCACTTTTGTTCAGTCCGGCAGAAATTATGGTGAACAATGCTGCTAACGGCAAGACATACCGGGCCGGAAAGGTTAGCCCTAAACTGCTGGAATACTCTTTACTAGGGGTGACTGCCCGGTGAGAGTTGGGATTGTTGGCGGGGGCGAGGGTTGGCATCGGCATCAACTGGAGGCTAGTTTTATTGAGCGGGGAGTTGCAGTCAACTATTATCCTGTCACTCAACTCTCTACTAGTTTAGTGACAGGATCAGAGCAGGTTTGCAGCGGTGGCAAATCGCTTTTGGATTGCCGGATTTTAATGGTAAGAACTATTCCTGGTGGCTCGTTGGAGCAAATTATCTTTCGGATGGATGTTTTGCGTCGTCTACAAGACCAAGGGCTGAAAATTTATAATTCGCCGTTGACAATTGAGCGCACAGTGGACAAGTATTATACGACCTCTCTATTGGCAGCCGCCGGTCTGCCAACGCCACCGACCGTGGTTACAGAGGATTATCATGAAGCCATGACGGCATTTCATAAATTAGGCGGCGATGTCGCTGTAAAACCCTTATTTGGTTCTCTTGGAAAAGGGATAGTCCGAGTGGAAAGTCTAGATTTGGCGTATCGAGTTTTCAGGGCCCTCACTATGGGCAACTACATTTACTATCTACAACAATTTATCCAACACGATAACTGGGATATTCGCGCCTTTGTTCTTGGAGACAAGGTGTTGGCAGCAATGACTAGAGAAGGGCAAGGCTGGAAAACCAATATTGCTTTGGGAGCAAAGGCTACTTGGCGTTCTCTATCCGCCCAAGAGGAACAATTGGCTTTGAATGCTGCAGCCGTCTTGGATGCTGACTATGCCGGAGTGGATTTGATTTACTCGCAAGATGGCTACCTTTATGTATTGGAAGTAAACGGCATCCCGGGTTGGCAAGGTTTGCAAACTGTCTGCACCGTTGATATCACCGGCGCTATAGTTGACTATGTTTTACATAAGGGTTAACGGCAAAGTCTCGATCTGAAGGGAGAGAGAACATAATGAACTTGCACACTGACATGCAAGCCGCCAAACCCAGCATTCAAGTAAGTCTTAATCGGGTAGGCATCACGGGTATTACCAAAATCATTACCATTGGCGCCGCTGGAAAAGAAAATTTATTTTATTCACAGTTGGACTTATTTGTAGATTTGAGCCCGGACCAAACGGGTGTTCATATGTCTCGCTTCAGCGAGGGCCTTATTGAAGCTGTGAACGAAGTAATAAAGGAGCGGACAATGGATATAGAGTCTTTTGCCAGAGGATTGGCAGCCTCGGTGTTGGAACGGCAAGGGGCGTGTCGATCCGAAGTAGTGGTCAAAGCCAAGTATCCAGTCCATAAGCAGACCCCAATTTCTAAGATTAATACCCAAGAAATCTATACAATTATTAGTCGTGCTGCTGCTAGGGCCAGGCGGATCCGTAGTTTGGTAGGCGTGGAAGCCACCGGTCTTACAGCTTGCCCGTGTGCCCAGGAGATGGTGCGAGGGCAAGCAGCAGAATCACTTCACGCTCAAGGCTTTTCCCTGGCACAGGTAAAAGATATTTTGGCCACCGTATCATTGGCCTCCCACAACCAACGCGGAAAGGGAACACTGCTACTTGGAACCGAGAAAAAAATTGAGGCCCAGGATTTGGTCACTATTGTAGAGATGTCCATGAGCTCTCCCATCTACGATTTGTTGAAGCGCCCTGACGAATACCAGGTGATTAAAGATGCACATGACAAGCCCCGCTTTGTGGAAGATGTAGTACGAGAGATGGTTTGGCACGTGTTGGAACGATATCCCAACCTCGAAGATAGCGCCTTTGTGTTGGCGAAACAAGTTAATTACGAGGGAATCCATAGCTACGATGTTTTTGCCGAGAAACATGGAACTCTCGAGGAATTGCGACGAGAGGTGTTACAACAAGAGTATGTTATCAGAACTACCGATCTATCTACTTGGCTTGATCCAGGCTGTTAGTATCCGCGGTGGGATGCAAGCAGACTGGCAGAATCCAGCCCCGGAATCTTGATATCCTTTGCAGTTGCGCTATGCAAACCTGTTTAGGAATCCTTGACTTTTCATTACCTTGTGCTAATCTTAACTTGGCAGCTAGCTGAAGCTAGCGGCTTTAACGCCATGAAGGCAGTTGTCTTCCGGAGAAGACAGTGTCTGCGTGGCACTTTTTATTAAGGAGGTGAGAAAAATTAAAAATCAACCAACCAGGAACCTAGTGCTAGCGGGGCTATTTATTGCTATCGGCTTGATGCTGCCGTTTCTTACTGGCCAAATTCCGGAAATAGGCAACAAGCTCCTACCAATGCATATTCCGGTTCTCGTTGCTGGCTTTGTGTTAGGGTGGAGATATGGTTTGGTAATAGGCTTCATTACCCCTATACTGAGGAGTCTACTTTTTACCATGCCACCGATGTTTCCGTCGGCAGTGGCCATGGGTTTCGAACTGGCTGCCTACGGTTGTTTAACCGGATTATTGTATGAACGCTTACCCAAGCAACCGCTGAACACTTATCTGGCTTTGATATCGTCCATGCTTGGGGGCCGGGTAGTGTGGGGCATTGTGAGCATGGTTCTCTATGGCTTGGCCGGTAATGCTTTTACCTGGAAAATTTTCATGGCCGGTGCTTTTATCAATGCGATTCCAGGGATGATTCTGCAACTAATTGTTATCCCGATAATGATTGTGGCCCTAGAAAGGTCGGATTTAATCATAAATGCAGGCTAGAAATGAGTTTAAAACGGTGCTGTTGAAACAACATCGGCTGTATCCGAAGATACAGCCCCAAGACATAATTAAGCTGATATATCAAAATGAATTTGCTGGCCGCAACATTATTGCTAGCAAAAAAGAAAGTCTACGGCAGATCGAAGCTGAATACCAGGCTTTATCCTTCGGTTGTCTTTCCAGGGGCAGTTTCCATTCTACCAGTTACCATTATATCGGCAACGGACTTTGCAGATTGAATCTTGCTGCTGCCAAACAGGATTATCAAATCGAACCCTCGACAGTGAACGAGTTCTTTCTTCAGACGGCTTATTGTACCGCTGGTAGCATCGAAGGCTTTGAAGCCAAGCTGGGCTTATTTAAACAATATTGCCAGGAAGGCTTATTGCCTTACTCGGTGGAGGAGCTAGACCAGTATCTAAGAAAATACAAGGCCCAAGTTTATCCGCCAGTCGGTCATAGCAAAACTTTCAACGATGCTTACAGCCCTGCCTACCGGGTGGTCAAAGTGGAGTATGGCTATTACCTTAAAATATTTAGTTTGATAGACGCCCTAATAAGAACTAAAGACAATATCAAGCTAGCCATTGACGGAAATGCCGCTGCTGGCAAAACAACCTTGGCCGCTCTTATTGCCGCTATCTACGATTGCAATGTATTTAAGATGGATCATTTTTTCCTTAGACCAAAAGATAAAACCGAGGAAAGATTAAAAGAAATAGGTGGAAACGTAGATTACATTAGATTTAAACGCCAAGTAATTGAAAAACTCGATAGTGGCGGTGTCTTCGGCTACCGGGTTTATAATTGTAAGAAAAACGCCTGGGGCAGATATATAAACGTTACTCCCAAACCGATAAGCATTATCGAAGGGGTCTATAGCATGCACCCGAGCCTGGTAGGCAGTTATGACTTAAAGATATTTTTATCTATAAACGCCGCTGAACAGGAAAAAAGAATTTTGAACCGGAATGGCCCCGTTATGCAGAAACAATTTCTTCAGCAGTGGATACCGCTGGAAAACAAATATTTTAACGCCTTAAAAATCAAAGATCAAAGTGATTTAGTCTTGAAAGGATTTGTTCCTTAATCCGCTTAAGCAACTAGCCCGTCAGATTTTGACGGGCTAGTTGTGTTATACTCAGTTTGTTGACAAGCTTTACCATAACAAGCTGGCCCAAAGGGCACAAATAGCAATTATATACCGCACCAGGAAGGTCCAACTAAGACAATCTTCCGGCCCGTAGCAACACAAATAACAATAAAGAAGGCCTTTTGTGTGATAACCTGGATTCCCGCCCACCCATAACGAGGCCTTGAAATAAAACGCCCCAAATCATTAAAAACCCTGCACTTATTACTATC
>DATERQ010000177.1:0-5207 GCA_035271345.1 bacterium
GTCCCTGGCGGTAACAAAACACCTGGGCCGGCCCCGCCCCTGGCACCGAAGTCGGAAAAAGTTTTCCCGCCCCTTCCACCTTGGCCTTAATTTTGGGCAGGGGAAGGGTATGTTGCCGCGCCCAGCCTACATCACTGCCCAGCGGCATCACTTCAATAAAACGCACATGAAGCGGGTATGCAAGCGTCAATTTCGCGATTGAGACTAGCTCATCTTCATTAACCCCTTTTAAAGCCACCGTATTTATTTTCACCGGATCCAGGCCTATGGCCAGTGCGGCCTCAATCCCTTGCCAGGCTTCCTTCAATCGATCGCGCCTGGTGATGGCCGCAAATTTATCTCGCTCCAGTGTATCCAAACTTATATTCACCCGGTCTAAGCCCACTGCTTTTAGCTCTGCCGCCAGCGGCGCCAATAAGATACCATTAGTGGTGAGGGCAAGCTCTTTAATACCCGGTATCCCCTTTAGCCGCCGGATAAAATCTATTAATCCCTCCCGCACTAGGGGCTCGCCTCCGGTGATCCGAACATGGCGAATACCCGATTTTACCCCGGCTGTAACCAGAATCACCATTTCTTCGTAAGAAAGGATCTCACCGTGGGGCTTAGACGGCACCCCTTTAGCTGGCATGCAATAGACACAGCGTAAATTGCAACGATCAGTGACGGAAATTCTTAAATAGTTTATTTGACGCCCGAACCTATCGTGCACGGCTGTTCCTCCTCCGGGCAGCTACAAAAGCCCACTTTTACCTTTCTTCGCCCACAAGCCAACCGTTCATGAGTTACATCTTAAACCCATCGTGCCTTCGGTCAATCTATGACTCCCACATTTTCTTTCCGCAATCGGTCAAATCATAACCGCCCAGGGCCAACACCTGTTGTTGAAATTTCTGGCTTCGGATTACAGACAGAACAGCCTTAACCCCTGGATGTTCCAAGCTATCCCGCCTCATAGCTAAATCATATCGTTCTAACCGCCAGGGAATAAAATCGAGTTCCAAGGCCCGGGCGGCTGACAATATACCCAACCCCACATCAGCAGTACCGCTTTTCACCGCCACCGCCACTGAAGTATGGGTATACTGTTCTCGCCGATAGCCTTTGATTCTGGCAGGATCAATTCCTTCTTCCCTCAAGGCCCAATCTAGCAGCACTCTGGTTCCAGCCCCTCGTTGGCGGTTAATAAAAGTCACATCCGGCTTGGTCAGATCCTGCAAACCAACGATGCCCTTTGGATTTCCCGGCAATACCATCAATCCCTGTTGGCGATAAGCCAAATTAATCAAATGCACCTTGTGCTTACCCAGATAGCGCTTGAGGTAGGCGATATTATATTCACCACTTTCCGGATCCAAAAGGTGGGTACCGCAAAGGTGACATTCGCCCCGCCGCAGGGCCAACAAACCGGCCAAGCTGCCCACATGAGCTGAAGACAAGGTGTATTGAGGCTGCGTCAGCCGTAACAAGTTAACAATAATATCCAAGGTAAGGTCATGACTGCCAATGGCAACCACTGTGTTTTTGATTACATTTTTCGGTTTTAGTAGCCGCACCCGCACCTGGGTCCCAGCCTCGATCCCTTCACTGTGGCGCGGTATTGTTATTACACCATCAGCGCGGACCATGGTGGTGGTAAGGGCCGCCCCCCGAGGCAAAGGCGTAGCCACCAGTTGGCCTCCCACCGGTCCCAGCTTTACCCGGACAAACTCATCCATTCCCAATGCTGAGGCCACGGTTCGGGCCAAACGGGCTGTCAAAAGTGGTGGTTCCTCTGGTCCCAGCCCCAACATATTCTCCAGCAATGGCTTTAGATATAATTCCAATGCCAGCAGGGCCGATCCCGGATAGCCTGGTACACCTAAAGCCGGCTTACCTTTAATATGACCCAGTACCACAGGTTTCCCTGGACGGGTAGCCACACCATGGACAAAGACTTCCCCTAATTCGGCTATAACCTGAGCGCTATAATCTTCAGGTCCGGCTGAAGATCCTGCTCCTAAAAGCACCACATCTGATTCTTGAGCCGCCCGGATCGCTCTGGTTTTGATTTGTTTGTAGTCATCAGCGGTGATTTCACCAATCAAAGCCTCTGCTCCCCATTGACGTATTTGCGCCGCCATCATCGCTGAATTAAATTCTATAATCTCACCCGGCGCCGGCACCTGGGTTGCCGCTACTAATTCGCTGCCGGTGGGAATAATAGCCACCAACGGCTTTTTATGAACTGCAATTTTAGTGACAGCTCCGGCTAAAACAGCCCCTAAATCAACCGGCCGCAGCTTATGGTTCGCTGGTAGAATCAGCTCTGTTTGTACCATGTCCTCGCCTAACAAGCGCACATGTTCCCAAGGACTTGCGGCGGCAATAATCTCAATTTCCCCGGTGGGCAGCTCGTGCAGATTTTCCACCATAATGACGGCATTGGTCCCGGGAGGTAAAGGATCGCCCGTGTCCACCCATAGAGCCTGCTCCCCTAAAACAAGTTTAATTGGGTTTGTCTCTGAGGCGCCAAAAGTTTCATCGGCCACCACCGCCACTCCATCCATGGCCGCTGCATGATAATGGGGTGCCGACAACCGCGCAAATACCGGCTTCGCAGTCACCCGATCAGCAGCAGCGGTTACCGCTATTGTCTCTTCTGGGCTCACCAACCCGGCAAAAAAACGAAGGAATGTCTCCTGTGCTTGTTCCAGGGGCAGGTCGTCTAAATAGACATTCCGGTTCACAGCAAAAATACCTCCACTTCTGTCCCAGCCAAAAGACCTTCTTTTTCAAGGGGAACAATTATCGTACCCTGGGCCTCCACCAACCTGGTAATCAGGCCTGATTTTCCCAACACCGGCTTAGCCGCCAGTCCATCCTCTGTTTGCACTAACCGCACCCGCACCAGCTCTTCTTGGCCGGATGGCGATGCCAGATTGCGGGTTAGACGAGCCCGCAGACTCGGTTTCGGTGCCTGTCCCAACCCCAGTAGCCGCTCAATGGCCGGCCGCACAAATAAATCAAAGGTAACCAGGGCCGACACCGGATGTCCAGGCAGACCAAAAACTGGTTTACCTTGGCAGACTGCCACCAACAGCGGTTTACCCGGGCGTAGGGCAACCCCATGCACCAGCACCCCTGGCGGCCCCAGCTCAGCCAATACCTTGGCCGCCACATCCTGGGTTCCTACAGAAGTACCACCGGATAAAATCACTACATCACTATTTACAAGCCCGGCTTTAACCTTAGACCAGACCGCTTCAAATTCATCTTCCGCTAAACCCAACTGAACCGGCTTAGCACCGGCTTTTTGCACCGCCGCACCCAAGGAGTAGCTGTTAATATCCCGAATTTGCCCTGGGGACGGTATCGTTTCCGGGGGGATAATTTCATCGCCGGTGGAAATAATCCCCACCCGGGGCCGTTGCCGCACCAACACCGAAGTTTTTCCCACTGCTGCCAAGGCCCCAATGTCGGCTGGACGTAAACGATGCCCCGCCGGTATTAACTGGGCCCCCGACTTTATATCTTCACCCTGGCGAACAATATTCTGCCCTGGGGCCACAGGCGTTGTTACCGCCACTATATCATCATCCACCGCCTCGGTATACTCCGCCATCACCACCGCATCAGCCCCAGGCGGTAGCATACCGCCAGTGGCAATACGCCCCGTTTCAGCAGCTTCCAACCTGATCTCACTGACAAACCCCATCTTAATGTCGTCCACTATGGTCAGGAAAGCAGGTAGCCCTTCACTGGCACCGAAGGTATCAGCAGCCCGTACGGCAAACCCATCCACAGTGGAGCGGTCAAAGGCAGGGACATCCTCACCGGCTACCACCGGCAACGCCGTCACCCGGTCCAAAGCCTCGTCAAAAGCCACTTCTTCACCGGGCATCGGCCGCTGTGGCCAGTTAGCCTTCAATCGAGCCTGGGCTTCGGCTATCGTCAACACCTCAAAAAATGGGTTCAAATCGTCACCGCTCCCTAAAACAAGCCCAACTGGCAAGATACAATTCTAATCTTCAGATCATCAGCAGCTTGCCCGATTACCCTCGGTTTAACGCCCAGTTGCTTGGCTAAAGCAAAAGCCTGGGCACAAGCGAGCTGTCCCTCTGGGGCTAGTTTCTTTACCTCTCGCTGAATTAATTCTTTTGTGGTTACCTTCATCTACCAATCCCTCCTTGTAAAATAGAGAAAGGTTGCCCCCATGGCAACCCTGCTTAAATACCCCTTTCCATGAGGGAGGCGGATCGGTTTCCCCATCCACCCTAACGGCTGACATCCATAGCGATGGCGTTAGGCCGGTCAGCTCGGAGCGGAAAAATATTATTCTATACTGGACAGCGGCTATACTATACCACAGTCTGTTGGTTATCGGTTCGACATCAGCCACAGCAATTCCTGCTTGCAACAGCTAGGATCGGCGCCAAAAATTTGGTAACAGCAAAACCATAATGGGGTATATTTCCAGGCGGCCCAATAACATACAAACTGAAAGGAGAAATTTGGTGGGTAAATTAAAATCAGCATAGATAGTTGTCAGCTCCACCGAGCCAAAGCCGCGCCCCAGATTCCACAATGCCGCTGCCGCCGCTGAAACAGCCCTCAACAGGTCCAACCCTTGGGCTGCCAGTACCAAGGACACCACCAGCACTACAATCAAATAAAAAATAGTAAACACCAGCACATCATTCAAGGTTTCCTCTGACACCACAGTCTCCCCCAACACAATGGGGATTACCGCTTGGGGATGGATTAGGCGGGTGAGTTTACGTTTAATTGCCTTCAAAATAAGAACAACCCGCACTTGCTTCAGGGCACTGCTGGTGGAGCCGGCACAACCGCCCATAAACATTAACAGGTATAACAACAGTTGGCTAAATCCCGGCCAGCGGTGATAGTTAACGGTGGATAATCCGGTGCTGGACCCCATCGAAACCGTCTGAAAAAGCGAATCGCGGCTTAGTTTGCCCACTTGCCCCTGGTACAGGGGAGCGAGGTTGATGGCGATAAGAAGCGTAACGACCACCATCAGCCCAGCATAAAACCGAAACTCACTATCCCGAACCAAAGCCCTCGTCCTACCATAAAAAAGATTATAATACAAAGAAAAATTCACCCCGGCGGCAAACATAAACAAAATAGTAATCCATTCGGCGCTGGGGCTGGCAAAAGCCTCCATGCTGCCATTACGGGTTGAAAAGCCGCCGGTACCCATG
>DATERQ010000178.1:0-5347 GCA_035271345.1 bacterium
GCCATCCACTGCGGATATCTAAGACCTTCACTCAATTCTAGCTCCACACCTGTTTCAATGTTAAGCACCCTCGTTTCCACCACATCGGCAGTGAGGGAAGCAGAGTTTTTCCGTAGATGATAAGCCAGGTGCTTTCCATCCGGGGACCAATTTAAGCTGATAAAAGCCCAGGTATGGAGTTCCGGATCCACCGGTTCCCGATCATAAAAGGTATGGAGTAGGCTTCTATTGCCGGTTAAATCCACCTGCTCTATAATAGGCGGTTGTTCCTTGGCTCGAGGCCATGACAGCGCTATCCTGTCACCGTCCGGGTGCCAGGCTAAAGAAAGAATTGTAGCATTTCCTTCTTCAACCAGCGCTTCGATGCCAATATCGGCAGCCGAAATCTCAGCCCATTTAACCACCACGGCTGATATGTTGCCATCGGCATCGCATTCCCGGGCAGTATAAGCCAAACGTTCAGCTTTAGGCGACCATAACACTTCGTCATCCACCGGGGCCGCATCCACTTGCCGAGCCTGGCTGCCATCCGAGGCCACAACCCACAAATAGGCCGGCTCATCTTCGTCGTCAGCTTTACATTTATAGGCCAGCCATCGTCCATCCCACGACCAACCCACTAATTCTACCTTACCGGAATCCGTTATTTGTTTTGGTTTTGCCTTCGGATCCCGTCCGTCCAACAACCACAGCTGATCCGCATCAATATAAGCCACCACGGCGTTAAAACCTTGGCCGCTCACCCGCTCCGGCGGCTCCTGGCGCTCGCCGGTGACAATCTCAACTCGATTAGCGCTACCATTCCAGTGAACTGTTGCTTTTAAATTTTCGGCCATGAACCGGAGTGGCAGGTAAAAAGTGCCGTCAATGGTTCGTGCCTTCACCGACAGCACAAGCGGCTCATTGTTCTTACGCACTTCGCCGGCCCCGTCCAATCGGAACAGGATTGTACAATTGTACCTTTGAATCCATACAGTAACATCATCATTCCAGCGAAAACTGGCGCCGAGACAAGTAGCCAGATCTTCCACCGATATCAACACCGACCCTTGATCCCAGTACAGGGGAGATGCCAGCACCGCTGGCTTTCCATCCACAACCAGCGTTGGCTCCACAGCGGCAGCAACCACCGGCACTGAGCCGAGGGTAAACAACAACAGTCCGGTCAGGAAAAGAACACCAAATTGCAACTGGCCCCGGTACATAAACAACACCCTGCCTTCGTTAATTAATCCTCTCTCCCGCTAAGGGTCTTCGACAATTGGTGCTGCTGTTCCTGCACTACCAGCATCTCGCTTCAACCCCAATTTTCCCCAGCCCACTGCTGTTGAAAACAGTGCGCGACAGCAACTATGGTCCTGGCCCTGGCCAGGCTCTTTATTCACGACAACGGATATTTGTATTTGTCACCTTTGTAGTTTTCCAACACCACCTCATCATCTTCTTTGCTAATCACATAATCATAGGTGATTGGTATTTTGCCGCCGCCGCCCGGGGCATCGATTACGTATTTAGGCACAGCAAAGCCGGAGATGTTGCCGGTGAGGGCATGCATAATTTCAATGCCGGTATCCACCGGGGTCCGGAAATGGGAAATTCCCTGAGAGAGATCGCACTGATACAAATAGTAAGGGCGGACGCGGGCATGAACCAACTTTAACAACAGCTCTTTCATGGTAGCGGGGTCATCGTTAATTCCCCGCAGCAATACGCTTTGGTTCCCCAACGGAATGCCGGCATCCACAATAAGGGCGCAAGCCTGCATTGCTTCCGGCGTTATTTCCTGAGGGTGATTAAAATGCGTATTGATCCATAGCGGATGGTACTGTTTCAGCATTTGGGTCAGCTCGGCTGTGATCCGCATGGGCATCACCACCGGCACCCTGGTTCCAATTCTAATAATATCCACGTGGGGGATGGCCCGCAGACCGGAAATAATTCGTTCCAATTTTTCCGTGCTCATCACCAGCGGATCGCCGCCGGAAATAAGAACATCGCGGATTTCGCCATGGGAACGAATATAACGCAAGGCCGGTTTTAGTTCCTTAGCAGTAATATTCTTATCCTCTTCCCCCACCGCTCGACGGCGGGTACAGTGGCGGCAATACATGGAACACATATAAGTCACCAGCAGCAGTACCCGGTCAGGATAGCGGTGAACAATGTGGGGCACAGGGCTATCAGCTTCTTCATTAAGCGGGTCGCAAAGATCGTTGGGATGGATAAAGGTTTCTTCAATACTGGGAACCGCTTGCCGGCGCACCGGATCATCCTTACCGGGGCCAATCAAGGACGCGTAATACGGAGTGATGGCCATGCGGAACTTTTTCAAGCATTTTGTAATGTCTTCTTTTTCTTCCGGCGATAGTTCAATTACCTTGGCCAACTGGTCAGCCGTAGTAAGGCGGTGGGCAAACTGCCATTTCCAATCAGACCAAGATTTATACCGGGCAGCGTAATCCTGGCATTTAATCACGCACCCTCACCTCGGCTTCCCCGCTGTACCGTTTTATTGCCGCCAGCAGAATCCTGTTGATCAATTCAGTATAGCCAACTCCACAAAACTCCGCCAACATGGGATAATCACTGTAACCTGGTGCCAATCCCGGCAGTGGGTTTATTTCCAAAAAGTACATTGTATTATCTTGGTCGAGCCGGAAATCCAGCCGGGCAAAATCTCGACATTGCAAAATATCGTAAATCTCTTTGGCAACGACCTTCATTTCAGCTTCCAGCTCGCTTGTCAGCGCAGCCGGGCATTGGTAGTCAATGAATTCGCGATAATTTTGCTTCACCGGATAGCTGTAAACGCGATAGCCATTCTGGGTCGCCTTTTTATACTTAATCTCCATGGGGGAAAACACCTTGGTTTCAGCCCCATTGCCCAAAATACCCACTGTGAATTCCCGGCCGGAAATATATTCTTCTGCTAACATGCATTGCCGGTATAGCCTAATGTTGCGTCCGGCCACAGCCCTCAGTTCGGCCGCTGATTCTACAATGCTCTGCTCCGAAATACCCTTACTGGACCCTTCAGCATTGGGCTTGATAATAACCGGATACCGAAGCGAAACCGGGGGCAGAGAAGCCGAGGGGGACACCACCGCATATTTTGGCGTCCGAATTCCGTAGGACAAAAGAAGTCTCTTTGTAAGAGCCTTATCCAGGGTCAAACACAAAGTCGTCTCGTCTGAACCGGTAAATGGGAGGCCAAAAAAATTGAGCATCGCCGGCACCTGCGCTTCACGTCCTCTGCCATTTATCCCTTCTGCAATGTTGAAGGCAATATCAATACGTGTAGTTCGCAGCTTTTCCGGTAATGCTCGGTCCGCTTCCAGCAAGATTGCATCGTGACCCTTTGTTTCCAGGGCAGCCTTAATCGAGTACACCGTCTCTATACTGTCGTACTCCGCTTCGGCATCGGGAATTGCTGACGGTAAACCCTTTTTTACATTATAAACAATGCCGACAGTTAAAGAGCCCGGAGGGAGTGGAACATCAGAATCTAGTTGTTCCAAGCCAGTTCCCAGCTTTCTATTTTATTTTAAACCAGCATAATCAAGGTTGCCATAAAAGTCAATACGTTTTAACCCAATAATTTTTGCAAAACTGGTGGAAAAGCGATATGGCAATTTGTTTGCTGTTGTTGCTAGTCCGGCAGCCGGTCTGCTGGCAGGGCGGTTTTTTTGACATAAATATGTCCTAATGGTACGCTTTTTTATATCAGTAGTTTAGTGCCCATAAGATGTATTTACTTAAGCCCTTGGCCCTCTGCTTCACCGAGCAAATCTGGGGAGGCTAGTGAGCAATGACAGAAGTTATCGGCACCACTGACTTAAGCAAAATATACGGCCGCACTCGGGCCGTGGACAATCTTAATTTATCCGTTAAGAAGGGGGAAATTTTCGGCTTCTTGGGTTTAAATGGGGCCGGAAAGACCACCACCATCCGCCTGCTCCTCGGTTTGGTCCGCCCTACTTCCGGCAACTGCCGGCTGTTGGGTAAAAAAATCAGTGCTGGCAGCACCCATGCCTGGCCAGATGTGGGCTATATCGTTGAAACACCCCATTCCTATCCGGAGCTGACTGTGCGCGAGAATTTGGAAATCGTCCGCCGGCTCAGAGGGATCGAAGACAGGGCCTGTGTGGACTGGATCATCAGGAAGCTAAAGCTACAACAATACGAGGCAAAAAAAGCAGCCCAGCTCTCGCTGGGCAATGCCCAGCGCCTGGGCCTTGCCAAAGCCATTATTCACCAGCCTAAAATATTACTCCTGGATGAACCCACCAACGGCCTTGATCCGGCTGGCATTGTGGAAGTACGCCGGCTCCTAGTTGAACTGGCAACCAATTATCAGGTGACCATCCTGGTGTCGAGCCACAAGCTGGGCGAAATTGCCAAAATGGCCACCCGAATCGGCATTATCCATAATGGCAAGCTAATCAAAGAAATGGACAGCCGGCAACTGGAACGACAATTAAAAAAATCTCTATTCTTAGACGGCCATAATCGGCCCGCTATAAAATCAATTTTAGCCAAAGCCGGATACCAGCTAGGCAGTGCTAATTTGGCCGGGGGATCGGCTCCGTTGGAAATAAGACAACAAGAGGCCGTTGAAGCACCGGATCGCATCGCCACCCTTCTGGTAAAGGCCGGGCACCCTCCCACCATGCTCAAGGTCCAAGCAGAGGATTTGGAAGCTTTTTTCCTGCGATCAGTTAGAGAATCAGGGGGCATCAACGATGACTAAACTTATAACATGTATTGTTATCGAAGGCAAAAAACTTTCCAAATCCCGGGTGCCCCTTTTAACCGCTCTAGCCCTAACCTTAGTCCCATTCATGGGCGGGTTCTTTATGTTCATTTTGAAAGACCCCGCTTTAGCCCAAGAGCTAGGCTTTATATCAGCCAAAGCCCAGATCCTGGGAACTGCCACTTGGCCCTCTTATTTAAGTTTATTAGCGCAGGCCATGGCCATCGGAGGGATTTTGGTCTTCGGCTTTATTAGCAGTTGGATTTTCGGCCGCGAATATTCCGATCGCACCATAACTGATCTGTTGGCTTTACCGATATCGCGAACCACCATCGTGCTAGCCAAGTTTATCGTATCGTTTTTATGGTGCTTAATTCTTTCCCTTTATGTGCTAATTTTAGGCTATCTTGTGGGGCTGTTTGTGCATCTACCCGGCTGGTCCCCGGCGCTGGTAACAAAAGGAGCCTTTATCTTTCTTATTTGTTCTGCTCTTACCACCATACTGTCAACCCCGGTAGGTTTCTTTGCCAGTAGCGGGCGTGGATATCTGCCCCCCCTGGGCTTTACCGTCTTCACCTTAGTTCTGGCCCAAAT
>DATERQ010000179.1:0-6654 GCA_035271345.1 bacterium
CCCTTTGGGTCAGTATTTCGATGAGATTATCCCTGACCCTTTGTATGGTGAAAAGAGCTGGGAATTAGGCGAATCTAAAATGGTCCGGCGGGCTATGGACTTAGCCTTAATGAAGACTGGCCTTGCTTACAATAATGTGGATTTATTGTTCGGGGGTGACCTGTTGAACCAAATAATTGCTGCCAATATGGCCGCGCGGCAGGTACCGATACCTTTTTTTGGCCTTTTCGGGGCCTGTTCCACCTTCAGTGAGGCTTTAGGGCTTGCAGGAATGTGTATTGATGGAGGCTTTGCTTCAAAAGCGTTGATAAGTGCTTCATCCCATTACCAGACAGCAGAACGCCAATTCCGCTATCCAACTGAATTAGGAGTACAACGCAAGCAAACTGCACATTGGACTGTGACTGGAGCCGCAGCAGCCATAATCGGATCCGGTGGCTGTGGCCCAGCTCTTACTAGCATTACCGTAGGCAAAGTAGTGGATATTGGAATGAAAGATGTAAACAATATGGGGGCGGCTATGGCACCAGCAGCGGTTGATACGATAGACTGCCATTTGCGTGATTACGGTCGAGAGCCAAATTACTACGATGTAATTGCCACTGGTGATCTGGGTAGCATTGGAAAAAGTCTGGCCCAAGATATGTTGGCCGAAAAGGGATATGATACCAAAAACAATTACACGGATTGTGGCCTGCTAATTTATGATCCCAAACAAGATACCCATGCAGGCGGAAGCGGTTGTGCCTGTTCGGCCACCGTATTTTCAGGCCATTTTTACTTACAGCTTAAAAGGGGGAAGTTAAACCGGATGCTATTAATCAGTACCGGAGCACTCCTAAGTCCAACCTTAGCCCAACAAGGTGAGTCTATTCCTGCCATTGCCCATGCTGTATCAATAGAAAAGGCTTAGGAGGTATCATTTCATTTTGATATACCTACGAGCTTTTTTTGTTGGCGGCTTGATTTGCTCCTTAGGACAATTGTTAATGGACCTGACTTCACTTACTTCGGCTCATGTATTGGTCCTTTTTGTTTGCCTGGGGGCTATTTTGAGCGGTATTGGGATTTACGAACCGCTGGTCATGTTTGGTGGCGCCGGCGCCACTATTCCCCTCACCGGGTTTGGCCATGCCATGGTAAAAGGAATCATGGAGCAGGTGGCGGAAAAGGGGCCGGTTGGTATCCTAAGTGGTGTATTTAAGAACACTACCATGGGGATAGTAACAGCAATCGTGCTGGGCGTGATTATAGCTCTCGTTTTTAATCCTAAAGGCTAACAGGGTTGGCCGTGATGGAAAGGTTTAGTGATATCTTATGAGGATTGGGATTCCGCGAGCGTTGTTGTATTATCATTACTTTCCGTTATGGCAATCTTTTTGGCAGCACCTAGGTTTGAAGGTGGTTGAGTCACCACCAACGGATAAAAGGATATTGGATTTAGGGGTGGACGTAGCAGTACCGGAAACCTGCTTGCCTGTGAAGATATACTACGGGCATGTCTTGGCCTTAGCCAGTGCCGTTGATTTTCTTTTTGTTCCTCGGATAGTTAGTGCTGAAAAAGGAACCTATATTTGTCCTAAGCTAATGGGTTTACCTGACATGATCAAACAGAGCGGTTGTAGCTTACCTAGATTAATTTCGCCTGTACTGAATGCTCGGCAAAGAAGGACATCTTGGCGGCGATCCCACATTAAGGCGGCTCTAGAGTTGGGCTATGCTAATGCGGATGCTAAATCTGCTTGGCGCCATGCTAGCAATGTTTTGGACTCTTATTGGGAAAAACTTCGCAACATGCGAACCCCTTTAGACATTCTAAGCCAGCGCCTTTCTGGTTTTCCACCCCCTTGTGGTACGGTATTGCTGCTCTTGGGACATCCTTACAATATTTTTGACGAATTCGTTAGCATGGACCTAATTAAACAGCTATATCGACGTGGTTATCGAGTATTGACTGCGGAAATGTTAGCCCGGGAGACCATTGAACGTGAGGCTAGACAATTACCAAAAGACCTTTTTTGGAGCCTGGGTCGTTCGCTTTTAGGAACGGCTCTTCATTGCTTAAAACATAGATCTGTTGGGGGCATTATTCATGTGGTGTCTTTCGGTTGTGGACCAGGTTCCCTTGTAGGAGAGCTGCTAGAACGGCGAGTTCAAGAGTCCGACCACACCCCTTTTCTTCTTCTTACTTTGGATGAGCATACCGGAGAAGGGGGTGTAATTACCCGGCTGGAGGCATTTTTGGACATGATTGAGTGGAGGAACATATCGTGAACGTTACTTTCCCCCATATGGGTTATTTAAATGTGGTACTGCGATCTATCTTGTCCGGGTTTGGGTGTGATGTTGTGGAGCCCCCGCCCATTAACCAAGAAACCATTAATTTGGGAACTCGCTATGCCCCTGAGTTCGCCTGCTTACCTTTCAAAGTCAATATTGGAAACTTCATTCAGGCGGCGGGGCTTGGGGCTGACGCTGTGGTGATGGCGGGAGGGATTGGACCCTGCCGATTCGGTTACTATGCTCAAGTCCAGCAACAGATCTTGGCTGACCTGGGAGTCGATCTAAAGATGATCGTGCTAGAGCCGCCTCAAGGGCAGTGGAAGCAATTAATGCAAGGACTCCGATGCTTAACCACCAAAGCCTCGCCCCTAGCCATCTATCGCACGATAGCTTTAGCCTGGGCCAAGCTGGGAAGCCTCGATGCTTTGGCCGCACAGGCACTCTTTGTTCGGGCACGAGAGAGCGAGCGGGGATCAACGACCAGGGCCTGGAACAAAATTGTTGATGCCCTAGACCGAGCAAGTAGCATTTCTGCCGTGCGAACGGCTGCAGGGCAGGGGAATGCTCTGTTGCGGCAAATTAGACTTGAAGCAAGCAGGCAAACATTGAAAGTTGGCCTGGTGGGGGAATTGTATACTGTTTTAGAACCTGCAGTGAACTTGGAAATAGAACGCCTGCTAGGCACTATGGGGGTGGAGGTTATCCGTTCAATATATCTCAGCCCTTGGATACTCACAAATCTTGTGCTACATGCCCTTCATCTTCGCGATGATAAGGAACACTACCAGTTGGCTGCTCCCTACTTGAATCACTTTATTGGTGGCCACGGGTTAGAAAGTGTAAGTAATACCGTCAGGTATGCCCGGGCTGGAGTAGATGGCGTGGTACACATAGCGCCGTTAACTTGTATGCCGGAAATCGTCGCCAAATCCATATTACCCCAGATAAGTGCCAGGGAGAATATACCCGTTCTTACCCTTATGTTGGACGAACATTCGGCTGAAACTGGGATTGTCACCAGGCTGGAAGCTTTTTGTGATCTTCTTTGGCAACGAAAACGGGCCCGGGTTGGAAACCCCTAAAGGGTAGATACCCGGCTATCGATCGGGAGGAAACAGGAAATTGCAAGCATATTTGGGTATTGATCTGGGATCAGTGAGTACCAACTTTCTAGTCTTGAATGAGGACAAGACAATTATGGCTTCTCATTATTTGCGGACACAAGGAAATCCCATTGAAGCCGTAAAAAAGGGTTTAATTCAGTTAAAAGAGCAACTTCCGGCTAAAATAACCATAAATGGTACTGGTAGCACCGGTAGCGGTCGGCATTTAGCTGGTATAATGGTTGGCGCTGACACGGTAAAGAATGAAATAACAGCCCATGGTATCGCTGCTACTAATGAATTGCCCGCTGTTCGCACTGTTCTTGAAATTGGGGGCCAGGATTCAAAAATAATCGTACTTAGGAAAGGCATGGTGGTCGATTTTGCCATGAATACGGTTTGTGCTGCTGGCACCGGTTCCTTCCTCGACCGGCAAGCTGAAAGGTTGGGACTCCAAATAGAACAGTTCGGCCAGTTGGCCCTTAAGGCGCGTAATCCGGTCCGCATAGCAGGCCGTTGTGCTGTTTTTGCCGAAACGGACATGATCCACAAACAACAATTAGGGCACCCGATGCAGGATATTGCCGCCGGTTTGTGTCAAGCGCTAGTCCGCAATTATTTAAATAATGTGGCTAAGGGAAAAGAAATAGTTGCGCCGGTGTTATTTCAGGGCGGAGTTGCCGCTAATGCTGGCATAAAACAAGCTTTCGAGCAGGCTCTGGGACTGGAAGTAATTGTGCCAAAACAATACTCGGTCATGGGTGCTTTGGGGGCTGCTTTACTTGCAAAAGAAAAGATGCGTAGTAAAAGCAAAAGTAATTTTCGCGGGTTTAAGATTGGCTTTTGGGATTTTAAGGTGAAAAGCAAGCATTGTCATGGTTGCTGTAATTGCTGTGAAGTGGTGGAAATAGCAGTTGGTGGAGAAACCCTAGCCTGTTGGGGTGACCGGTGTGGACGCTGGGGCCAACAGTTCTCCTCGCAGAGGGCTCCAAGTGCAAGGGTATGACTTTTTTTTAGCCCGCCGTTGTGCTATAATTGCGGTTAAGTAGCAGCATTCCCCGAGAGGCTGCTGGGAGGGAAGGTACAAACAATGCTATTTGGCCGCGAGATGCTATTTCGGATACCAGCTTTACTGATGGCGATTTCCATTCACGAGTACGCCCATGCCCGGGTTGCAGATGCTTTTGGGGACCCAACCGCACGGTTGAACGGGAGAATGACGTTGAATCCATTGGCGCATTTGGATCCCCTGGGGCTGCTTATGCTGTGGCTACTGCGCTTTGGTTGGGCTAAACCGGTGCCCATTAACCCCATGTACATACGACCCCGTCGTTTAGGTATCATTGCTGTTTCTCTGGCAGGTGCAGCGGCTAATTTACTGCTGGCAACTTTAATGCTGATCATATTGAAACTGCAAATCATGCCCTGGGATGGAGTTATCGCTGGCATTTTAGATTTAACCATGTGGTACAATCTGTTTCTGGCTGTATTCAATTTAATCCCAATACCGCCTTTGGATGGCTCAAAAGTATTGTTTGAATTGTTACCTCGAAAAACTGCTTATCGACTGGCTCAATATGAGCAGTATGGTCCGATTCTCCTTATTGTTTTACTGTATTTAGGTAGTATCAATTTAGTTCTGCTGCCTTTAGCCAGCGGTATTTATGATCTACTCTACCGCTTTACTGATGTAATTGTTTTTGGCATAATTTATAAGGTGCTGCTACATTTTTAAACAGGCAAAGAAGGAAGGCGATTGTAGTGAAAGGTCGGGTATTTAACGGTATGCGTCCCACCGGTCGATTACATTTAGGAAACTATTTAGGTTCGGTCGTTAATATGGTCGCTTTGCAAAATGAATACGAGTGTTTTTTTTGTATTGTAGATTGGCATGCACTAACCACTGGTTACGAAGATACTACACAGCTACAAGAGAATATCTTGGATATAGCTATAGATTGGCTTAGCTCGGGTATAGATCCAGAAAAAAGTGTGATGTTTGTGCAGTCCAATGTCAAAGAAGGGGCTGAACTACACCTTCTGCTGTCGATGCCAACACCTCTTTCCTGGGTGGAACGGATTCCCACTTACAAGGAGCAGTTGCGCCAGTTGGAAGGGCGTAACATAGCGACTTACGGTTTTCTGGGTTACCCGGTATTGATGGCAGCAGATATCTTGGCTTACAGGGCTGAAGTTATTCCTGTGGGGGAAGATCAGTTACCGCATATTGAAATCACTCGCGAAATCGCCCGCCGTTTTAACCATTTGTTTTGTTGTTCTGTTTTCCCCGAACCAAAGGCAAAACTAACTCGGTTTCCTTTACTGCCGGGTATTGACGGTCGTAAGATGAGTAAAAGCTACGGCAATGAAATACACCTATCAGACACACCAGGTGACATTCAGTCCAAGGTAGCAAGGATGATAACCGATCCGGAACGTATTCGGAAAACCGATCCCGGCCGACCGGAAATCTGTGTGCCTTATCAATTCTATAAGGCTTTTACTCCGGAATTGGAGGATCAAGTGGCCACCGAATGCCGAAATGCTTCAATTGGTTGTGTTGACTGTAAACAGCGGCTTGCAGCTATTATCATCGAAAGGATAGCGCCTCTTTACGAACGGCGGCAAGAGTTAATCCAACGTCCAGATGATGTAATGGACGTATTACGTAGTGGTGCCCGTAAAGCCCGACTTACTGCTGAAGATACCTTGGCCGATGTTCGGCGGGCAATAAACTTACGGGACTTTTAAGCTGGGAGCAAATTGCATTGAATTACCAGGTTAAGTTGGGGAATTTTAGTGGGCCTTTTGAGCTGCTTTGCTACCTTATTGAGACTGCTGAACTGGACATTTGTTCGATTTCTCTTGTTCAGGTGGTGGATCAATATGTTGATTATGCGGCTAGAGCCAAAAAACATGCTGACCTGGACAACGCCGGAGAATTTTTAGTAGTGGCTGCTAAATTGCTGTTATTGAAAACTCGGGTTTTATTACCGGTGAAAAGCACACCAAAATCGGAACAAGAAGAATCCATAATGAATGAAGAAGCTGAACAGCTAGTGCAACATTTACGACAATATCGCCGATTTCGTGATCTTGGCCGTAGATTGGGCCAGATAATGGAAGCAGAAGCTGATTATCAGGCTATTAATTGCATTAGGTGTCCTGGAGCCCGAGTTTCCTCTACTATGGAGCCACCGCTAATGGATTTAGAGGCTTTGGTTTCGGCTTTGGTTCATTTGAAACCGCTATTGACCCGCGTTCAGAC
>DATERQ010000180.1:0-16765 GCA_035271345.1 bacterium
CCCTTGCACAGCACCATACACGTGCACCAATACGCCTAATGGAAAACCAGCTACTAAAGCCGACAGCAGGGCCCCTAGACCACCCACCAGAGCACCTTCCATCCACCCAAAAGTTAAAGCAGCGAAAAACGCCGGGGCCGCCGCCAAAGTTAACACGCCAACCGGGCTACCTGTTTTTACCATCGCCCCCAAGGCAGAAAATACAATAAAAACAATCACTCGAGCCCCTTGTTGTAGATTGCGGGCATTAGCCAAAGTACGTGGCAACCGTGCTCGTACCCGCGGAAGCTCCATATTAGCCACCTCCTTAAAACACCTTCTTTAAAATCCTTATTCCGGCGCTAAGGAGGCTATTCCATTGAGCCACTGGAAATATTGACCAAAGATAAAACACCTGGGGTAAACCCCAGGTGTTTTTAGTCCCGTGTTTCTTCGTTGTATTAATACCGGGCTCCGGCTGCAAAAGCCTTTAAATTAGCATCCACCGTCTTCGGCGGTACACTGCTGCGAATAACTTGCTGCCACACTTGTCGATCAATATCCATATGCTTAGCCAGCGCGCCTAGCAAAGCCACGTTTTGGGTCCTTACATTCCCAGCCTCCTCCATAGCCACTTTAGACGCATCTAAGGTGATCAGCGTTCCAGCCTCTTCAGCCAAAATTTCCAAGGCGTTGTAAGGATAGTCAGCCTTACCCATCAATACCGGTGATGGTAATAAGGCCAGATCATTTACCACTATCGTACCCTCTGCTTTAAGGTATGGCAACCACCTTAAAGCCTCTAGTTTTTCAAAAGAAAGAATTAAATCAGCCTTTCCTTTCTCGACCAAGGGAGAGTGTACCTTATCGCCGTAACGGACAAAAGTAACGACACTTCCGCCGCGTTGAGACATGCCGTGGACTTCTGACATCTTAACATCATAACCAGCTTCTTGAAGAACTCCGGAGAGGATCCGGGCCGCCAATAGGGTTCCTTGACCCCCTACACCCACCAACAACACGTTAGTCACTTTATTAGTCACGAGCCTCACCCCCAACTTCAACGATGGCATCGAAGGGGCACACCTGGGCGCAGACTGTGCAGCCGGTACAAGCATCAGCATCAATAGTCACGGTTTTATCCGGATGGTGAACCAGGGCTGGGCAGCCGGTACCGAGGCATATATGGCACTGAGTACATTTCTCCTGATCGATTTCCAGCGGCAGAAGCTTGGGCAAACCTTTGAGTAAAGCGCAAGCCCGCCGGAATACTACCACTGACGGGCCTTCAAAATCCAGAGCATGCCGGATAGCCTTTTCGACACCCTCAAGATCATAAGAATCTACGACAGCAACATCTTTTACGCCCATACTGCGCACTACATCTTCGATTTCAATTTCGGCCGTAGGTTCGCCCTTGGCAGTAATTCCCGTGCCCGGATGTGGCTGGTGGCCTGTCATGGCCGTAGTTCTATTATCCAGGACCAACACCGCACCAATTCCTTTGTTAAATACCATACCGGCTAAACCAGTCATGCCGCTATGGAAGAAGGTGGAGTCCCCGATAACCCCCACTGCCTTTTTGTTATCGCCAATCCAGTCGCTGGCTTTTTGAAAACCATGCGCCATGCCGATGCTGGCCCCCATACAAACAGTGGTATCGACGGCTTCCAGCGGCGGCGGAACAGCTAGGCCATAGCAGCCGATATCACCCATAACGGCGACATTCATTTTTTTCAATACATAAAAGACAGGGCGATGTGGACATCCGGCACAAAGAACCGGGGGTCTCGGCGCTATCGGTGCTTTTATCTCTTTTGTCGGCAACGGTTTTTCGCCTAAAACTTTTTCGCGGATAATTTCTGCTGATAATTCAAACATGTTGGGGATAATATCTTTACCGATAACTTCTATTCCCATGGCCTTGATCTGGGTTTCCAGGTAAGGGTCTAACTCCTCGATCACATAAATTTTCCCTACTTGGGCAGCAAAATCACGGATCATTTTTTCCGGCAGTGGCCAGGTAAAGCCTAATTTTAAATAGGAAGCCTTGTCACCAAAAACTTCTTTCGCATACTGGTAAGCGATGCCTGACGTAATAATACCAATATCTTTTGCGCCCCATTCGATCCGGTTGTAAGGTGTAGTTTCGCTGTATTCTTGCAGGCGCGCCGTCCTTTCCTCCACTACCAAGCGCCTTTTCCGGGCAAAAGCTGGCAACATGCAGTACTTGGATGCATCCTTTTTATATTCGCGTTTTGGTGGCTGTTGCCGGTCCTGACAATCCACCAACCCTTTACCGTGGGCTATTCTGGTGGTGATCCGTATTAATACTGGAGTATCAAACTGTTCGCTGATTTTAAATCCTTCACCTACCAGGTCTTTTGCTTCTTGACTATCAGTGGGCTCTAACATTGGGATTTTTGCAAATGGAGCAATATTACGGTTGTCCTGTTCGTTTTGTGAACTGTGCATGGTGGGATCGTCGGCGGATATCAACACCAAGCCCCCATTTACGCCGGTATAAGCGGCAGTAAAAAGGGGATCTGCGGCCACGTTTACACCTACATGTTTCATGGCTACAATAACACGTGATCCGGCCAATGAAGCACCCAAACCCACTTCAAGGGCTACTTTTTCATTGGTAGACCATTCGGCATAAATTTCTTCGTACGGAATTAAACTCTCCACGATTTCCGTACTAGGCGTTCCGGGGTAGGCTGCAGCAAAGGTTGCCCCATACTCATACCCACCACGAGCAATCGCCTCGTTCCCAGACAGGAACAATTTCACGCTCTTTTTCCCCCTTTGGCTGTTTAATCTGCCGTCCTACCATGCTCCCTTTGTTATAAATTCGACCAACAAGGCCTGTTTTCCTGTTGCATAAACGGGTATTCGCCTGTCTTAACTATTGATTGGCTGCAACAACTACGCCCAAGGCAATGGATTGAAGCTTCGTTTCATGTGGATCGGCTCGGGATACTAATACTACCGGGGCTTTTGTGCCAGCGATTATACCGGCTGACTTGCCCTTACCAAAATAGGTCATGGCTTTGCCCAGCAAATTGCCAGCCTCTATAGTAGGAACCAGCAAAATATCGGCTTTCCCGGCCACGGGGCTAATAATCCCTTTGTGGGCTGCAGCTTCGGCGGAAATTGCATTGTCTAGCGCCAACGGGCCATCAATCACACAGCCCTTGATCTGGCCCCGGACTGCCATTTGGGCTAATGCGGCAGCGTCTAAAGTAGCCGGCATATCCGGATTTATCACTTCCACCGCGGCCAAGGCCGCCACCTTCGGCTTCAGTATAGCCAAAGCATGGGCAACTTCCACTGCATTAACAACAATTTCTGCCTTTTGCCTTAGATCTGGAAACATATTCATGCCTCCATCAGTAAGGAAAAATAAACGGTCGTAACCAACGAGCTCATACACCATAACATGGCTTAGTAGTCGGCCAGTTCTGAGACCAATTTCTTTATCTAATACCGCCCGCAAAATTTCCGACGTTGACATTAGGCCTTTCATTAATAGTTGGGCCTTTCCCGAACTCACCAGTTGGACTGCTTGCCGGGCACAGGGGGCGGCATCGGGTTCATCATAGATTTTTATCTGGGTCAAATCAAAGCCAATCTGTGCTGACAAATCCCGAATTTCTTCTTCGGATCCGACCAGTAAAGGAGTGGCAATTCCCAACTCCCGTGCTTCCTTTAACGCCAACAGCACTTCCTTGTCGGCTGCTGCTGCCACTGACACCACCAGTGGCCCGCACTCCTTTGCCTTTGCTAACAGTTCAGCCAGGCTTGTGGTCATTCCATCTTGCCTCCTTTTTCAGTTTCAGATTTAGGCTAGTTCTCATATAGATATTTCTATCTTTAATACCGGTTCTCCTTCAGGCGAAGGGTCCAAATTGGTGGACCGGTCCCCACCAACGCCGTAGGGCTGCCATATGGCAGCCCTAGTGCTATCACTCCTTATTCTTGGTTGGCCAACGTCCGCTCGGCTCGTTCAATGGCCAATCGCACCATGTTCCCGCAATCACGGGAGGTTACGCCGCCAAAACCTTCTCGGCGGACAATGTCTGCCACCCCAAGTTCCTTGGCTAATTCGTACTTCAGCTGCTCGGACATTATGCCACGGCGCCTTCTCGCCATTAGCCCTCACTCCTTACGTTGGAGGGATAGCAAGTTTATTGTCCCCGCTTTTGTCAGTTTCTTTCGCGGGCAAGTTTGGAAACTCGTGCTCTGGCTAGGTACTACAGGCGCAGGGGCCTAGGATGATAACAAAGAAATGTTTGACGGTTTCGGACATTGTTTTCCAGTGTGCCCCTCGATATAATAATTATCTTTATAAATAAGTTCCGATATCGGCACTATTTCATAGCCATTTTCGTGCAACCAGCCGATAATCTCTGGCAATGCTGTTGCCGTATTGGAAGCATTGTTGTGAAACAGTACAATAGATCCCGGCCGAACCTGCTTTATTACCCGTTGGGTGATTTCCGAAGCCGCTAACTCCTGCCAGTCTAAAGAATCTACATCCCACTGGACCGCGAATAACCCCAACTGCTTTGCTACTGTTAAAACCATATTATTATATTCCCCGAATGGAGGTCGAAATAGAAGCGGTTCTTGCCCGGTAAGTTCTTGAATGCGAATATTGGTTGTCTCCAGTTCCTGGCCGATCTGTTCCGCAGTCAAAGAAGCGAGGTGCGGATGTGTAGCCGTGTGATTGCCCAGTTCGTGCCCGGCAGCCGCAATTTGCTTCGTCATTTCTGGATATTTTTCCATCCAAAAATCCACCAGGAAAAAGGTGGTCCTAACTCCATATTCAGCCAAAATTTCTAGTAGCAAGGGCGTTTTATCTGCGCCCCAGGCAGCATCAAAACTAATGGCTATTTTCTTAGCCGGCGTATCTACTGAGTAAATTGGTACCAGACGGGTACCGGAACCTAGCGCCGCTAAATAGCTAACTGATTCGCTGACAGCAATGCTTACAGCAAGAAAGAAGATCAATGCTGCTGCCAATAACCGCAACCTGGAAAGAAATAGCACCCTCATAATATGCCCCCCCGCTCACTACATAATATGTTGGGCAAGGGCAAAGAGAACCAAACCAACCCTATTGTTCCCGAGCAACCTGCTGTTTGAAACGACAAATAGTTAGAAGATCAGCCATGCTCTGAAGCACAAAATCTGGTCGTTGGGCCCGTAAATACTCAACTGGTACTACACTCCAACTTACGGCCGCGGTATAAGTTCCAGCCGCACGGGCACTAGCCAAATCAGAAGGGCTGTCACCGACCATCAACGTATTTTGAGCTGGTTGCTGTAAAAGCGTTAGTGCCTTAAGTACCGGGTCTGGTTTCGGTTTATGCCACTCTGTATCCTCCGGCGTCACCACCACCGCCATATATTCATCCAAGCCGCACAACCTGAGACCTCGTAAAGCTAAACGTCGGCGTTTCCCAGTGACAGCAGCCAAGGTACAGCCAGCCAATTTAAGCCTGGCCAGAGTCTCTTTCACACCGGGAAATAATCCAACCGCAGTATCATGCTGAGATTCATTATGTTTTTGATATGTTGCCAGCATATCTCCCGCCTTATTCCCGTCACCCCCTGCATATTCATGCAAAACTTCCACCAGGGGCCGGCCGAAGGTACGTGCAATCTCCGTTTCCGGGATATTCCGCCCTAAGTGCAATTTAAATGTATGCTTAAATGATTCAATAATAAGTTCATTAGAATCAATGAGTGTGCCATCCAAGTCGAAGAGAACGCAGCTCAGCCAGCACATCATTACACCTCCCTAAAACCAAGTGATCTTATCTTAACACAGATGGATGCCAAAAAAAAGTAAGCCACTGCCAGTGAAATTTCCCATTCCATAACCCACGCATTAAAAAACTATGTTATTATAAAAGCAGCTTCTGGGGACAAGTTTTGACATTAATTCCGATGGGAGAGGAGAACAGTGTTACCAGCTACTAAAAAAAATGCCTCCACCATTACCATGCTTTCCCTTAGCCTAGCCCTCTTTTTTCTTTGTTCCTGGTCTGTTGCTACTGGTATTGTGGGAGCCGCCTTCATCGATGTCCAACCAAATAACTCAGACCCTGATCTTCTCCAAAAACCACCTTCACTGTCTGTCCCTGCTAACAATAGCGATCGGGAGTCTCCAGCCGATAAGCCATCCCCACCGAACCCAACTAATCCCCCGATGGAGCCTAAAGATCAGCCTTTGTTTCCGCTTGAACCGTACACTATGGAGATTTTACGCGGTCAAACAGAGACTGTTAAGAGAGTAGCTCTTACTTTTGATGATGGGCCCGACCCCAATTGGACCACCCTTTATTTGGATGTGCTGGAAGAATACGAAGTCCCGGCCACCTTTTTTTTCATTGGCGTTAACATCGCTCGTTACCCCCACGTGGCTGAGGAGGTACAGGCGCGCGGGCATGAAATAGGCGTCCATTCCCACACCCACCGGGAATTAACGCGTCTTAGCAAAGAACAAATAAAACAGGATTTGATGAATTCAGCCCAAACACTCTATAATATTACTCAAGAAACAGTAGCCTATTTTCGCCCCCCATACGGCGCCACTAATGATACATTAAAAGATGTGGCCCATGGACTCGGGCAAACTATCATCACTTGGAATGTGGACCCCAAAGATTGGCAAATCAATGACCCCGACCTGATCGCAAACGAGGTGCTGCGCCAGACGCAGCCTGGATCCGTTATTTTGATGCACGAAGGAAAAGCCCAAACCTTACAAGCCCTACCAAACATTATCCACCTTTTGCTGCAAGACGGGTATGAGTTTGTCACAGTTTCAGACTTGTTTGGGTACCAACCGGGGGATCTAATTCCTGTAAGCAGCGGTCACCTCCCTGGCACTGAAGGCAATAACCCCGACATGGAGCCATAACGATAGGTCGTAACAATCGATAGGGATTAGATTAAGTCCAAAGTAGGTGTTCTCCTTGGCTACGGCCCAGATTCTCCATGTGGATATGAATGCCTTTTATGCCTCCTGCCACCAAGCCCAAGATCCCAGCTTAAAAGGTAGGCCTTTATTGGTAGCAGGTAATCCTAGTACACGGCGGGGAATAGTGCTTACCGCTAGTTACGAAGCGCGTTCCTTTGGCGTCAAAACGGCTATGACTACCAGGCAAGCACTTCAGCTATGCCCCCAAGCCTTAATGGTAAAGCCAAATCACAGTCTTTATTCCTGGTATTCGGGACAAATCATGACCATCTTACAGTCTTTCACACCCCTGGTGGAGCAATATTCCATCGATGAAGCCTGGCTCGATGTTCGAGGTTGCAAAACCTTGTTTGGTTCGCCCGTTGATATAGCCCGAAAGATCAAACGTAAGCTAGCAAAGCAGTTGGACTTAACCTGTTCCATCGGTATCGGCCCTACCAAAATAGTGGCGAAAATGGCATCAGACCTGCAAAAACCTGACGGCTTGGTAGTTATTGCTGCTGATAAGGTTAAGAACTACCTTTGGCCGCTACCAGTAGATAAATTGTTCGGGGTAGGAGCCCAAACGGCAACTTCCTTGAATAACATGGGCGTATTTACCATCGGCGATTTAGCCCGGTTCCCGATATCCATGTTACGGGAACGTTTTGGCATCTATGGCCCCCATCTACGCCGGCTAGCCCAAGGCCAAGACCATAGTCCTGTGGATCCAAGGCCTGATCAAGCCAAATCTGTTGGCAACTCCATTACTTTGCCCCAAGACGTAAACTCTGCCAACCAAATTGAAGCAGTGCTGTTGGCCTTGGCCGAAGAGGTAGGAACCCGGATGCGGCGCCACAATTTGAAAGGCAGCACTATTACTGTTAGCGTCAAAACCTCGGATTTCAAGTTGCTGACACGATCCCAAACCTACCCTGACCCCACTAATTTCACCGAAACCATTTACCGCCGGGCCACAACCATTTACCACCAGCACCTAAAAGGGCGTCAGGTGCGGTTAGTGGGAATCGCCCTCAGCAACATCGAGCCTGAAAATGCTGGGGCTCAGCTCAGTCTCTTTCCCGATACCAACAATGACAAACGCGCTCGCCTAAACCAAGCCATTGACCAGGTACGAGCGCGTTTCGGTGACCAATCGTTGGTGAGAGCCCGCCTACTAGATAGCCCGCATCTTCGTCGGAAATGACTGCCCGATACAGCTTAAATCAACGACCGAAAGCCCTTATTGATTTGCATTTCGGGCGCGACGATGGGTTGCCTATTGTTGCGCCGTCAATTCTGCCACCAATTCTTTAAGTCTTTCCAGCGAATTTTTACCCCAACCAGGCCCAGTTCCTACCATCAAGCCGTCCTTGTCCACGAAAACTGTCGGCGGCACTGCCTGAACACCATAATCGCTAAAAATGTCAAGCTGCCGGCCCCAAATAACCTGCGTCATTACGGAATAATAGTCGGAGAAAGTTTTTAACTCACGTTCTTGCCCGCCTACCACCAAATAAAAATCTGCACCTTGATCTTCAAGGCCCCCCCAGTTCTGGCTACAACTGCAGCACCCCTTCCATACAACCACCTCAACTAGAAGTAAAAAAAGGTTATTGTCGTCGGTCGATCCAAATCTGCTGGGGTAAAGCCCACTTGGGCATCAGTAACAAATTCTAGGCCAGCAAACGTAGCGGCACTAACGTTTCCACCAGCCGCAAGGTGTCGGTCCTTCTCTGATAAACTCATAAGAATTAGCTTGCTTTTTGACCCTTGTTTTCGTCCTTACCATATACTACATTCGCCTTGAATGTAGTATATGGTATTTGTCGCTGGATCTTTTGTCTTAGACAATTAGCCGGCAGGTTGTTTAGTCAACAAATACTTTCCTGCTCTGTCGGGGCTAGCACAGCCAGTGAGGATCATGGCAATTTTAAGTTCGGTAGCCAACCTTTCGTATAGTAGCTGTACTCCCTCAGCCCCGCCACCAAAGGTTGCCCACACTATCGGCCGCCCAACAAGAACGGCATCGGCGCCGAGCGCGAGGAATTTAAGAATGTCAGTGCCGGTGCGTATGCCACCATCGGCAATAATTTTAAGCCGTCCCTTAACTGCACGAGCAATTGCTGGTAGAACTGTGGCTGTGCCAGGAGTGTGATCCAATGCTCTTCCGCCATGGTTGGAAACCACGATCGCTTTAGCGCCAGCCTCACCAGCCAACACGGCTTCATCTGCCGTCATTATTCCCTTCACTATTATCGGTAACCGGGTGCTTTGGCAAATCATCTCCAGGTTTACAGGGCTTAACGGGCCCACCGGCTGCCCCAGTAGCCGCATATTTACCAACCCGGCTGCATCCACATCGATGCCGGCTGCAACAGCACCGGCTTCTTCTGCTCGCCGCAAGCGGTTAATAATATCGGCCAGCGGACGGGGCTTGATAACAGGAATAGATGCCCCACCTGTTACCGTCAGGGCTTTAATCCCGGCAGCGAAGATTTCCACAGCAGGCCCGTCACCTGTAAGAGCTAATGTTCCAGCGCTTTTTGCTCCTTCTACTTGGGCCAAGCAAAATTCTTCTTCGCCAATACGCCCTCGGAAATTAACCCCGGCACCAGCCACAGCAGCTCCAAGAACCGGCAAAGCCAAAGGTCGGCCAAATATTTCCGTTCTTAGTTCAGGATCGGAGATTTCATGCAGGGTACGCAAATTAAGCTGTACCTGGCGCAAGGCCTCGAAATTATTTGTAAAAGAGGTGCCGGTACCAACGCCACCGATCCCGGGAATTTCTCCAGCACAGGCCCGGCCATCACAATGTTTACAAAGACGACAAATTCCTTCTAGCCGCTTGCGTGCCCTTTGTTTTGTTTCGCTCCAATCCATTTCGTTTTAGCCTCCCTGAGTTTTTAATAGACAGTTATGTATCTTTTTAGGTCTTGAAATCGTTTTTCCCCTATACCAGATACATTCATGACATCTTCTACCTGTCGGAAAGGGCCGTTCTCGGCACGGAAATCTATTATCCTTTGGGCATATGAGGGACCAATACCAGGCAGGGTCTGTAATTCAGCGAGCCCAGCACTATTAATGTTTACCAATATGCTTGCGCCGGCAGAACCTTGGCCCGCTGTCCCCCTTTCTGTACTTATCTCTTCCCCCATTTTAGGCACCCACACCTTCTGCCCATCGATTACGGGCTGAGCCAAATTGATAGCATCCAAATCAGCTTCGGCATCAGCGCCGCCGGCAGCAACAACAGCATCGATGATCCGGCTCCCCTCGACAATGGAATAAACCCCGCTTTCTTTAACCGCTCCTGCAACATGGACTATTATCTCTTTTGATTCTATTTTTTGATCGGTTCCATCTCCATTTCCACCATTATGTCCACTGTTTTGACCACCCGCACCAGCAGGTTCGATAATTATTGCCGCGCGGGAAGGGGCCGCTATGTGCCGCCAATACACGCCCGAGGCCACCACCAACATTATTGCTGCCAGGCTTATGAGCAGATATTGCTGAGTCCGGGTCAAATTAAACACGCGTCTTCGCGAACCTCCTTTAGCCTTTTCAGCTTTATTCCACTTTTACAGCAATAAGTCCTGCTGCAAATAGCCGGCGGTTTTCGTGTATAAAGAATGGGGACATGGAAACAGGCCGACACAAAGGTCGGCCTGGACAAGAGAGTCTATCTTACCAGCTAGTCGCTAACCACAATATTTACCAATCGTCCGGGAACATTAATTATCCGGGCCACTTTCTTATCAACTAATAACGGCTGGATTTTTGGCGCTTGCAAGGCCAGCTCTTGTACTTCTTCTTCAGCACTGTCTGCCAGCACCACCAGACGGTCTCTAACCTTTCCATTAACTTGAACAACAATAGTTAGCTGCTCCGCTTTGAGAGCAGACTCATCCCATTGAGGCCATCTTTGCTTATGGATGCTATCAGTATTCCCGATTTGCTCCCATAGCTCAGCCGTAATATGGGGGGCAAAAGGCGCCAATAGCAATAATGTTTTCTCCATTGTTTCTTTTAGCAAAGCCTCATGATGTTTTTCCGAAGGGACATTGTCCAAATAATGATAGGTTTCATTGATTAGTTCCATAATAGCAGCAATGGCCGTGTTTAGACTGAACCGAGCCTCAATATCTTCCGTTACTTTTTTAATCGTGCCGTGTAGCTTGCGGTACAATTCCCGTTCTGCCCGGCCCAACTTACCCTGGATACCACCGTCAGTAGAAAATAGATGCCTTTGGCTCTGAATCAAGCGCCAGACCCGATTCAAAAACCGCCAAGAACCTTCCACCCCCTGATCAGACCACTCCAGGTCTTTATCTGGCGGAGAAGCAAATAGAATAAATAGCCGAGCGGTATCAGCACCATAGCGGGAGATAATTTCCTCAGGATCTACCACATTCCCTATTGATTTTGACATTTTATGCCCGTCCTTGATCACCATACCCTGGGTGAGGAGATTGGTAAATGGTTCCACCACCTTCACCCACCCAGCATCATGTAATACCTTAGTGAAAAACCGCGAATAAAGAAGATGCATAACGGCATGTTCCACCCCACCTATATATTGATCAACTGGCATCCAAGCCGCAGCCGCATCCTTGCTAAATGGCATGTGTTTGTTATTAGGATCACAATAGCGTAAATAATACCATGAAGAACAAATAAAAGTATCCATGGTATCGGTTTCTCGTTTCGCTGCCCGTCCACACTGGGGACAGATAGTATTCACAAATTCCGGCACGTGGGCCAGCGGTGACAAGAGACCAGGGTCAAAGGCAATATGTTCCGGCAACAACACTGGCAATTCTGTCTCCGGTACCGGCATTATGCCACAATGGGGGCAATAGACAATGGGGATCGGGGCTCCCCAATATCGTTGACGGGAAACTAGCCAATCCTTAAGCCGGTAGGTGACAGATGGTACACCATGGCCCTGTTCTTTTAGGAAAGCATCTATTTTTTTCTGGCCCTCTATATTGGAAAGTCCATTGAAGGGTCCAGAATTCACCAGAACACCTGGTTTAACATAGGCTTCTGTCATTCCTTCCGCCGAAAGTTCTTGATCCGGCGGCGAAATTACCACCCGAATGTCCAAGTCGTATTTTCGCGCAAATTCAAAATCGCGCTGATCATGCGCCGGCACCCCCATAACGGCGCCGGTGCCATATTCCATCAACACATAATTGGCAACCCAAATTGGAATCCGGCCCCCATTCAATGGGTTGATACAATACGCGTCCAGAAACATTCCTTCTTTTTCAGTTTCCGCCGCGGTACGATCTATTTCGCTTTCGCGGTGGCATTTTTGGGCAAAGTCCAGAATCTCCTCTTTCCGAGGGCTAATTTTAGCCAGTTCAGCTACCAAGGGATGCTCGGCCGCCAACACCATGAAAGATACCCCGTAAAGAGTGTCAGATCTGGTAGTAAAAACAGTGATTCCTTTCTCCTGTCCCGGCAAAGCAAACGTGACCTCTGTTCCTTCACTTTTGCCAATCCAGTGTTCCTGCATAGATCGTACCCGCTCAGGCCAACCTTCCAGCAGTTCAAGGTCTTGCAGCAAGCGATCTACATAGCCGGTGGTGCGAAAAAACCATTGTTCCAAGTCCTTTTCTATAGCAGGAGTACCACAACGCCAGCAGCCTCCTTCACTCACCTGCTCATTGGCCAACACCGTTTGGCAGGTAGGGCACCAATTTACAGGTGCTGTCTTTTTGTAAGCCAGCCCACGGTTATACATCAATAAAAACATCCACTGGGTCCATTTGTAGTAATCCGGGCTGCACGTTGTCAGCTCACGTTCCCAATCATAACTCAGTCCCAAGCGTTTTTGTTGCTCTCTCATGTTAGTAACGTTTTGCCTGGTCCACTCCACCGGATGAATACCACGCTGAATTGCTGCATTTTCGGCTGGCAAACCAAAAGCATCCCATCCCATGGGATGTAGTACGTTGTAGCCATTCATAGTTTTTAACCGAGCCACCACATCACCAATGGCGTAATTGCGAATATGGCCCATATGAAGCGCGCCGGAAGGATAGGGGAACATCTCCAACACATAATAGTTAGGCTTTTCGCTCCGGTTTTGTACTTTATAAGCATTCTCTCGTTCCCAAATCGATTGCCACTTTTGTTCAATAGCTTTAAACTCATAATGTTCGACCCCATTATAAGCCAATACAATCGCTCCTTCCTTAATCCAACTGGTCATAAACACAAAAAACCCCCGCCCCGGTTCTCCAGGGGCGAGAGGTTATATATCATCCCGCGGTACCACCCTGCTTGGTAAAGAAATATTGGTGGAGCTGACGGGGGTTGAACCCGTGACCTCTTCCATGCCAAGGAAGCGCGCTCCCACTGCGCCACAGCCCCATTTCCTTACCCACTTGGCTTCATAGCTCCAGGGCGAGTTCAGCAACCTTTGCCACCGGCTTTCACCCACCACCGGCTCTCTACGGTCAATTTAGCTGCTTACTGCTCCCCTTCATCACTGGATTGTTCTGTTGTCACTCCCGACATTATAGCTAAGTTAGCATCCGTTGTCAAGTTTTCGAGCCCTCCTGTCCGTGTCACAGAGTTGAATTTGGATACTATCTTATTACAGTAAGAAAGACGGGCCCTAAGCAATGGCAACAGCCTTTCTTACAGTGGGAAGGGTGACATTTTCAAGGACTATTGACGGTTTTCCAACCGGTGAACAGGCGCATCACCCCAGAGACTTTCTAGAGCATAGAATTGCCGCGCCTTTTCTTTAAAAATATGCACGACCACAGCACCATAATCCAGCAAAAGCCAGGGAGATGTTCCCCGTCCCTCCCGGTGTAAAAGTGATTGATGGCAGGTATTCAATCGTTCTATTACGTGGTCAGCAATGGCCTCCATTTGAGCCCTGTTTTTTGCGCTGGTAATAACGAAGTAATCTGCAATTAAGGATATGGGACTAATGTTTAGTATTATTATATCGTATCCTTTTTTGTCCGCCGCCGCCCTAGCAGCTTCCTCGGCTATTTCCCAAACCTTCACTTGCTCCCTCCTAGCCAACCAGATCCTGTCCAACAATGACAGTAATATCGGCTTCGCGCTCTTCGTCTTCCGCTGATTGTCTTATCTGTTCAATATTAAGCGATTTAGCCACGGCCTCCACCGCTTCCAAAGGCGTATGACAACCATACACCACCTCGCTGGTGTCGTAATTAAAGTCAGCGGCATTTCCTACCTTATTGATAGTATAACCCATACCTTCAAACTGGCGGGCTATCTCTCCGGCTGCCCCATGGCTGCCGCAACCATTTAATATTTCTAAACTGATAGCTCTGTTTGCTTCGCGATCAATTCCCAATAATACCCTAGCCACCTGATCCGGTACACTATCCTGATCCACAATCCAATAACTGATATCATCAATATAACGATCTATGCCCGCCAACATTTCCATCGGAACTGCACTTATATCAATATTGCGGGCAGCATTGGCATAAAAGACGATTTGGGCCGGCGTCATATTTGTTTCCACATTATTGAGTACAATCCGACTTAATTCAGGGATTTTAAATAACGTACTGGCTGAAAATACCTGCTCACCCAAGGCCCGCACAAATTGCTGCTGTCGCTCTACCCGACCCAGATCCCCAGTGTCTCGGCTGCGGAACCGTAAAAATTCTTCCGCCTTGGTCCCATCCAAAAGCTGCGGCCCGGCCTCAATGTCGATGTAAAGACCCCCGGCCCGATCCGTATATTTCATATCCTTTTTGACGTCTATATACACCCCGCCCAATGCCTCCACCAAACCGCGTAAGCCTTCATAATTGATCTTAACATAGTAATGAATTGGTATGTTAAGTAGGCTTTCCACAGTTTGCACCGCTAAATCAGCCCCGCCATAAGCATGAGCATGACATATTTTCTCCACCCCATACCCTGGAATGGCCACCCGGCTGTCACGAGGGAGAGATAAAAGCCCCGCTTGCCCCCGATCTGGATCTAGCGTTGCCACAATCATCGTATCGCTTCTTCCTGGGGCCCCACTGTAGGGGTTGTCCACATCGCCTACATCAAGGCCCAGCACCAACACATGTGCCGGCTCATGTTTGGTCGGTTCCGGATGCTCCCGTCCGGCTGCTTGCCCACCAGGTGCCCGTAGTCCCCCTAAAAAAGCATAAAGGCCAGCAGCCACTGCCAACATCACAAGCAAAATGGCGCAGGTGCAAAATAGGACGAATTTACGCCAATTAAACCTTCGTACAACCCTTTTCTTTATCTGGGTCATTTTTTTCCCTCTCCCGCGTATAGGTCGTCGCCTTTAGCAACAAGCTGTTTCGTGCTTGTACCGTTTGGGGGTGAAGCAATTGGCCCCGTTTCAGTACAGACGCTATTGTATTATCCATAGCCAAAAGCAGTGCCTGATCCAGGTTTTCAAAGGCCATAACCCTCACCTTATCAACACCAGGATAATCACGGCCTAGTTCGATGACATCTGCAATGTAAATAATTTTTGTCAAAACACCCATTTCTACAGCACCCAAAGTATGTAGAGCAATGGCAGTGAGGATTTCCGGGTCCTTTACACCATATTCCTTCCAAGCCAATAAGGCACCTACTTGCCCATGTAAGAGGCCCGGGCATTCCTTTTCAGCATCATTCCTTACTATACCAAAGGCTACGGCCGTTTGCAACAGGCAATGAGCACTAAGTCCTTTGGCACAATCGTGCAATAAGCCGGCTAAATACGCCTGGTTAGGGTCGCTACCATGATAATCTGCCAACTTTGCGGCTATCTCAGCAACTCTGACTGAATGTGAGTAGCGCTGCCGGGATAAAGACTGTTTTAGTTGTAACTTCAATTCCTCATGGCCATACACAACTGTAAGCCGCCTTTCATCAAGACAAAAAGGTCTTCGTGGCCAAGCCGCGAAGACCCTTTCGATTGCAATTTAGAAGCGATTCTGCCTTTCGCGAGCTTCATTTACAACAAGTTCGCGACCGTCTAATTCAGTACCCTGCATTGCTTCCAAGCACTTTTCCAAATCATTATCGGCAACCTCGACGAACCCGAATCCGCGGGAACGTCCGGTCTCACGATCCGTAATGATGCGGCTTGCCTGGACTTCTACGCCTGTCTTCTCAGCAAACACCGAGGCCAGCTCGTCTTCTGTAGTAGCCCACGGCAGATTGCCAACATAGATGGTTTTCATTCACCATCACCTACCTTTCTGAGGCCAAGAACCTCGAACTCCTTACTATGATTCTACGTTTAGTATAGACATTCCTGCCCAGCTAATGCAAAAAATAGTTCATTCCTTAGCCACAAGATAAAGTCCATTCTTGCCGATGTAATACTCCACCGGTTCAGGAAGCAGATACTTGATGGATTTTCCCTGCTGGACCCGATGCCGAATATCAGTGGAGGAAATAGCCAATGCCGGCACCTCCACAAAGAAAACCCGGTTGGGATATTCCCTTTGCAATCGCAACAACTGTTGGCTTAGCTGATAGCCGGGACGAGTAGCAGCGATAAAAAAACATAATGACATAAGCTCGTTGACATTTTTCCAGGTCAGTAAATCTAAAATCGCATCGGCACCGCTGATAAAATGAAGTTCAGTTCCTGATCCATAACAGGACTTAAGAGTACGGAGCGTGTCAATGGTATACGAAACACCCTGCCGATCAAGTTCGATCCGTGAAGCTTCAAAGTGCCTATTAGTGATTGTAGCCAGCACCACCATCAGATAGCGATGTTTCGCCTCTGATACCTGATAATCCTTTTTGTGAGGCGGTAATCGATTTGGAACAAAC
>DATERQ010000181.1:0-7016 GCA_035271345.1 bacterium
GGCCGATACTGTGGATGGGGCCCCAAAAGCAACTCCAATCAAAACAAAGCCAGCCGCAATCAAAAAAAGAAGAGCCTTCTTAGAAGCAAGAATTGCCAAGGCTAACCCTGTGGCATAGACTAAATTACTGAGAGCCATCGCTCTTTTACCGCCAAATTTATCCGTGGCAGCGCCAAAAATAAGCCTGCCCACTCCATTTCCCACTGAAACCATGCCCACCACTAGCGGTAAAGCAACAGCTGTCACACCCAGCTCTTGGGCCATATAACTGGCATTGGATACTATCCCCAAGCCCACAGCAGAAGCGATGGTGGCCCAGATAAAAATCAGCCAAAAATCCCGCGTCTTTAACATTTCCGGTAGTGAATAATCTTCCCTCCCTCCTGTTGCCGCCTGCTCTTGCTTTTTAGGGCTGGAAAGATTGAACGAGCCCAAGACAAAGACAAGGAAAAATACCACCGCCAGGATCCTAAAGGTTGTCGCCCACATCAAAACCTCCATAACCCTATTGACCACAGTGCCCAAAATCAAGCTGCCCAGTCCCATCCCCATCAGCAAGGTCCCGGTAACAAACCCGGCCCGGCCAGGATACCATTTGGGAACTGTGGCCAAAATTGCGTTATAACTGAGGCCCACGCCCAGCCCACATAATACCCCATACGATAAATATAAACCCCAAATGGAAGTCATGCCCGAGGCCAAAAAAAATCCCAGCAAAAACAGTGCCGCCGACAACAATAAAATCCTAGCCGGGGGATGCTTTTTTAACATTAAGCCCGACCCAATAGAGCCAAGGCAAAAGGTAGTCATACTGATGGAAAAGGTCACTGCTGTTTGACTGCGGCTCCAGCCGAAGACCTGTTCCAACGGTGCTGCAAACAAAGACCAAGCATAGATCAAGCCCAAAAACAGCATCAATAAAGCCCCCATAGCCAACATTCGCCTATCCATGATTCTACCTCCCATTTATCCTCCCAATACTAACCTTCCATCCTCATTTTAAACAGTAGCAAGCCTCTTGTCCATAAAGATTCCCCCTCGACGATGGCCACATCGCCGAGGGGGAATCTCGCTGTGCTCGCCTTATTCAGCCCAAATTTCCTCATCGGTGGGTGGCTCGTCCCTGCGCGGATAAGCGATGGTAGAGATGTTGAGCAGGTGTTCATAGGTCAGGTTTTCAGAAATGCTGTTCCCGCCCCAAGAGCCACAGCCCAGTGAAGGGGTGGGATTTAAGTGGGTAAATAAACCTCCGCCGCCAGCAGCAATTCCCGGAACATTTACTAATAACCTTCCCACCGGTAGTTCCAGCGCCGCGTATTCGATCTTTTTATCATCGTTGGAAAATACCACTGCGGTATGACCTGCCCCTTGATAAAGCAGGTTCTCTCGGGCAATTTCCACCGCATCTTCAAACTCGCTATAAGTGGTAATGATCAATACCGGGCACAGCTTCTCGCCGCACAATACATCAGCCCGGCCGCGCTCTTGAGTGGGAACCAGTAAGGCTACCGTGCCTGCCGGAATTTCAATTCCCGCTTTGGCGGCAATCTCAGAAGCAGTTTTACCGATTACATCAATATGTGGCCTGCCATTCTCTTCAAACAGTGCTGTTCGTACCTTGCTAACATCAGCTTCAGTTTTAAGGTAATGGACTCCATGCTCAGCAAAAGCTGCCACCAATTGGTCCTTTTTATCCTCATGGACAATGGCCGACTGATTACAAGCACAGATTACACCGTTATCGAAAGTTCTACCGATCATTATAAACTGAGCCGCCAAATCCAAGTTGTCGTAATCATAATCTATAATCGCCTGCACATTCCCCTGGCCAACACCAAAAGCTGGCTTGCCACTGGAATAAGCCGCCTTCACCATCCCCATTCCGCCGGTGGCTACAATTACATCAGCTGAGGCCATCAATTCCTGGGTGGCCTCAATACTGGGGTCCTTAACCATTTGAATAATATGCTGGGGCGCCTCAATCTCAGCCAAGGCCTCGTTCATATAGTCGATAGTTTTACCGGTGGTTTTTTGGGCCCTAGGGTGGGGAGAAACAATAATGGTATTTCTACCCTTGATGGCCAACATAGCATTACCTAAAGGGGTAATAGTGGGATTTGTAGTTGGGGACACAGACCCAACCACACCTTTGGGATGAGCCACGGTAACCAATCCTTTTTCTTCATCCCGAGCAATTATCCCCATTGATTTTTTATTTTTCATCGTAATCCAAATCCCGGAACCCATGGTTTTATTCTTATCTATCTTCGACTGCACATCCCCCATCCCAGTCTCTTCCACCGCCATCTGGGCCAATTCCTCCGCATTATCAGATACGGCCTTATTGATCACCCGACACATGAGGTCAACCTCTTCCTGGCTACACTTCCTCAGTTTTTCCAGGGCAAGCCTGGATTTTGCCAGCATGGTCTTCAGATTTCCACTCATTTTGTCTCCTCCTCTCATAATTTCACCAACTAACCAGCCCTTGGCCACACTTCTCCCACCCCACAAGTCCCTAATCTGCAGCCGTTACCAAGCTGTACCAGATTTGCACTCCCCTCTTGTATCAACCGGAGGGTAGCGGCAAATCAGAAAATGCTTGTCTTTTTTTCAAGTAAAAGGTATACTAAGAAACAGGGAAGCCATAATCTTCAGACTTCCCCGTCTGATGGCCATTATCTGGAAAGGGGGGCTTATGTGACCCTGTCACAGGTAATTCAACGCATAGGTCAGATTTCCCCGCCCATTCAGCCGAAGATTAGAGCCAACGTAAAGCATTATACCGAGGCTACGCTAAAATGGAATCCCGATTCGGTAAAGGGTTATGCTCTTTTTTATCAGTTTCTTACTGATTCCAACCCCAGTAGTATTAGTTTAATCCCAGATGGTTGTGTAAACATATTGTTTAGATGCGATGAGCGAGCTCCCGCCATCTCCTTAGCCGGCATCATGTTAAAAGAACAGCCCTTGCAGCTCCTACCCAATACAACCTATTTTGGCTTTAAACCCTATTCGCCGGCTGCTATCGAGAAAAAATATTTAAAAACTGCCGCTCTACTAGATGATAAAGTCGATTTTAAGCATTACTTTCCTGCAGCAGAGCAACTGCTAGAGCAAGTATTACAGGCCCCAGGTTTTCAAGAACGCCTTCGCTTGCTGCTCAAATACGCCCAAAAGCACTTCATCGATCATAATTACGTCTATGCCCTGCAAGAGTACCTTGCCCTGTCCATGTGCGTAGCCAAAGGGCAAAAAAGTATCGGCGAGCTGGTAAAAACCATCGGCTATAGCGGCCGCCATTGCCGCAAGCGATTTAAAAACTTGTTCGGAATCACCCTGGCCCATTACAACAGAATCATGCGCTTTCAAAATGCGGTAAAGACTTTTTATCATAACGACCACATCAGCATGACCACTATCGCCCATGAGAGCGGTTATTTTGACCAAGCCCATTTTATCCGTGATTTTAAAAGGTTTGTTGATGACCCACCGCAGAAGTTTAAACAAAACTTGGCCTAATCTAACCCTGGTCTTAATTCCGGATAAATTCCCGCGCCTTCTCCTCTCCTCTAATCACCCTTAAAGCACCGTGGGCCAGTGCTTCCATTTCATTTTCCCCAGGCAAGATCTCCACCGGAGCAATAAAGTCTACCCGTTCTTTAATCCAGCCGGTGAGCATGGCCGAGTGTGCTATGCCACCGGTTAAAATTATGGCATCTAAATTTCCGGCCACAACTACCGCCAATTTACCAATGTTTTTGGCCACATTATGGGCCATAGCCTCATAAACCAAAGCCGCCTTCTTGTCACCGCCTTTTATTTTTGCTTCCACTTCTCTGGCATCGGTCGTACCAAAATAAGCCATCAGGCCTCCAAATCTTTTCACCTTAGTCATCATTTTTTTGAAATCATACCCCGGTGCTGTTGCCATCTCTATCAACTGGAAGCCCGGCAGGCCCCCGGCGCGTTCTGGCGAAAAGGGCCCTTCATCGTCCGATATCATATCGATCATTCGCCCTCGCTTATGCAAACTCAAAGTGATCCCGCCGCCAAGGTGGACTACAATCAAAGACAATTCGGGGTAGGGTCTGCCCAATCTCCGGGCATATTTTAGCGCCGACGCTCTCATATTAAGATTGTGCCCCATCCCTTTTCGCTCCATCTCCGGCAGACCGGTAATCCTGGCGATGGGTTCCAGCTCATCCACAGTCACCGAATCATACACATAAGCCTCTATCCCCAGCTCTGTCGCCAGCTCGTGGGCAATAACGGCGCCTAAATTAGAAGCATGTTCATTTTGCGGCTCATAATTCAATTGGTAAACCATATCCTCATTTACCCTATAGGCCCCGGCTTTCACCGGCGGCAATAAGCCTCCCCGAGCCACGATAGCCGTCACCGATTCTAAGTTCACATTTTGGGCCGCCAACAAAGATAAAATTGTCTCTTTCCGCAAGGAAAGTTGATCCCTAATCTCAGCATACTGGGCCAACTCTTCCTGGCTGTGTTCGACCGCTTCTACAAACAAGGCGGTCTCGTCATCATAAATCGCGGCCTTAGTCGAAGTGGAGCCTGGGTTAATTACCAAGATCCTCGCTCTCAAAATTAAACAACCCCTTATTTAACAAACCTCTCCTGCCGCCGACAGCAAGTCCCTGGCGGAAGGCTTTTAAAATTTATTAGAGGCAGCTTCAAGCTCCCCTGCTAGGATAATGGTGGCAAGGGCCAAAAATCAAACAGATCACCATAAGCCGCCCACATGGGGAATAACAAGCCCAACATCATGGTATTAATAGCATTTAAACTATCTGGAAGCACCATCGTATCAGCAAAATGCCAGTTACAAAAAGCTTGGACGATGATATATCCCACTGCACCGAGAATAATGGAAAAAATAAGATTGACAAATCCTCCTGCCAGCCCCTCTATGTTTCTTCCCGGCCAAGTTTGAAATATCGTCAGTGTGATCAAAACACCGAAAATAACAGCAATAGCATAAGACATCAGATGCGAAGGCTCAATATGAAGTTGATAAACCCCGATCTTAAAGGCAATAGCACCTAAAATTAGGCAAGTAAAGGTGACCACCAGGCCAAACAACGGCTGCTCCAGCTTAAAATTGCTAAAAGGCCACATCCCCAAAATAGCAAAGCACCAGAGGAAAACAACTGAACAAATAGTATAAGTAATAGCATGTTCCCACAAAAATGGTCCAGCCGGCGCAAACAGCCCGTACAAGGGCCCGCCTTCAGCATAAAATGGCACCGGATCCACCGGCGACGGAAAAACTCCGGCCGGGTAAGATAACATACTAAAGTCAAATAGCTGAACCAAAGCTAAGGCAATGGCATAGGCAGTAATAATAAAAAGAAAACCCGCAGCCGGCGGAGACAATTTGTTAAAGGGCCAAAAGCCAAAAGCCATAAACATAAAGAAAATCGTGACAATGGTAGTAATTGTGTGAAGGGCCACATAAGGATGGAGAGCGCCTCCGCCAACAAAATTGATCAAACCATAACACAGCAGGGTCCCCCAGACAAAAGCCAGCGCCGTCAGCAACATCCCGCTCAAAGGCTGGGGGATATTGTCCACCGGCAAACTTTTTCCCTTCCATAAATTACCCAAAACCACAAACATCCCAATGCAAGACATAACTAAAAATCCAAAAAACCCGCTGTAGGTCTCGATACTGAAGCTAGCAGTAATAACAAAAGCCATAATAAACGTAACAATCAATACAAATATTCCCCGCCCCGGTTGTTTTTTTGCCCACTCAGCATTCAAAAACCCTTCATTCATCTTTATACCACCTTTCTTCTCATAGTAAAGGGCCCACCAGTTAACAAAAACATCGCTTTCCCAGTACCGATAAAATCAGTGATTATCCTTCACATACACCTTACACCAGCCCCGTGCCCTCCTCTTGTATAAAACGGAAGTAGCCCTGACTGGGGAACAGTCTCGAGTAACTTCTTCGGACGTATAATGGGCATTTAAGGTCGAACTTCTAGCTGCTCTCAACTCTTCAAGGGTTAAAAGTTCTTTTAGTTCCGTATAACGATCAAACCAATCACTTTCTTTGCGCCAATCAAAGGCTTGCGGTAATCCTCCCCAGCCTACATATTTAACTAAAACAGCCTGCTCCTCTCCCGTAGCAGGCCGTTTTTCAGCTTCTATTTTCTTTAACAACTTGATTGCGGCAACATTGTCGTTATATTTCTTTACAGGGCCTCCTACTCCAAGATTATCCTCGCTGCTAATGACATAGTTTGTATTTTTAACTATTCCTCCAGGTCGGGTATCTCCCACTCGTTCGGGTTCTCTCCCAGCCGGGGAACGTCCTCCTCGGTCGGGAGGCAAATCCACTCCCTCATCACTAGGCTCCATGCCATCCATGGCTCCAGCCCTTGGTCTGTCAGGTTGCACATCATGTCCTTCGCGTTTTCTTGGGCTGCTAACAGGGCTTTCTCTAACTGGCCGCTTTTCTCCAGCTCCGCGTACATCTTCGGCCGGTGTTCCTTCCAGTGTTTCTTTGCCTTCAGTCCCCACGGGTCTAGGCCCATCTTTTTTGTCCTCCTTTTCTGTTCGAGGATCTGCTTTCGTTATACCGCTTTCCGCTACTGGTAAAATCTTTTTCACGGAGCTTTCTTCCTGAAAAAGATATAGCCCTGTGCTTTGGTTGCACGCTTTAATTTATCTTCGTCCCTTCGCAAGCATGGGGGCTTTTGGCTCTCCATGTTTCATTGCAACCTGGTGCAATGTCTCCTTGGTTTTCTCCTCCGGTCTGTTGCCAGTCTTCATTGGCCATGGATTTATCGCTACTACGGACTCATCTGCCGCCCTGCACCACTTTGTCCCTTCCTTGTGTTTCTACTTGTTTGGGCTTACCTGTTTGTTTTAGGATGATGCAGGGTTTCCCCGGTTAAGTTTGCCTGCCTGAATTTGAACGCATCCGTCCGAACTGACCAAGTTGTTCAGCTTTGGGGCTTTCCCACTTTTCGCAAGGTTACCCA
>DATERQ010000182.1:0-5234 GCA_035271345.1 bacterium
CTAGCTTTACCGCCTGTATTAATAACATAAACTGCTCCACAAATTGTTAATGCTGCAAAAATAGCTGACAATGATTTAGTGATCTTCATCCTTACTCACCCCTGGCCATGTGGGGTACTCTCACACAAATCTAACATTATATACTTTTATATGTATCTCCAAATTTCTCAACAAGGAACTTCTTGAATGCACTGACATTATCTATATCTTTTTTCCTTATCAATGCGGCTTGATTTAGTGTTAAATAAAAAATAAAATAATCTTTACTCTCTATCAGAGCATAGAACTGACTGTACTTTAACTCACCCGTTGACTTAAGTGCCTTATTCTCAATAACAATCCTGTCGTCATAAAACTTTAAGGTATTAACACTATCAAAGGTACCGGTTTTATCTGTCTTTATTCGCAGTGCATTTTTCCTTTCCACCTTAAATATAACAACAGCAATTGCCAGTACAAACAATAGAGGCCAACTGTTGATAGTCAATAGAATTGATCCACCATGTGCAAATAAAATTGACCCACCTAAGAGCAACAGTTACGAGCTTGTAGTGATGCAAAAAGGGATAAAACTTTAGCATTGTTTGCGAATTAATAATCTGTTGAAGCTCTCAGCTTGCCCTTGAGCCGGTAGCTTGTGCCATTGATGTAAAAAATGTGGGCATGATGCACTAGACGGTCAATTATGGCAGCAGCTACCACCTGGTCGGAAAATATCTCCCCCCATTCGTCGAAGTTGTAGTTGCTGGTCAGGATAATGCTTCCCTTTTCATAGCGCATGGAGATCAGACGAAAGAGAAGGTTGGCCTGTTCTTTAGTGACTGGCATGTAGCCGAGTTCGTCGATAATTAGAAGATTGAGCCGGGAATAGCCCAACAGCTTGTCCAGCAAGCTGCCGTCTTTAGCGCTTAAAAGCAGTTCTTCCAATAGCTTCTGAACGGTAACAAATCCCACCCGATATTTGGCCATGCAAGCCTTGACACCCAAGGCTATTGACAGGTGGGTCTTTCCCACCCCGGGGGGGCCCAAAAAGATGATATTCTCTTTTTTTGCCACAAAATCAAGTGAGCCTAAAGAGATAATTTCCTTTTCCCGGATGGAAGGCTGGAAGCTAAAGTCAAATTCCTCCATGGTTTTGATAAAGGGAAAGCGGGCTTTGGTGATTTTGGTTTTGACCGTGCCTTCATTCTTTCTCCTTAATTCCTCTTCCAAGAGGAGGGATAGGTACTCTGGGTATGAGAGGTTGTTCTGGGCTGCCTTCTGGGTTATCTCTTGGTAATGGGTTAGCATCCCTTTTAGCTTTAAGGCTTTCAGCTGGCTTTCTAGATAGCCGATGAGTTCCTTGCTCATGGTACCGCCCCCACCTCACTACCCTTGAAGGCATAACAGGAAAGGTCCCGTTTAATTGTAACCAGTGGCAGATTTAACTTTAACTGTCCATCTACCGGGGGAAGGGGGGCGACTTTCCTCTGCTCTAGAAATCTTTTTACACTGTTTTTATGGAAAGAACCGATCTCGAGGCATTTTTTAATGGCTGCTGTGATATCTTCCGGGCTATATAGTTCCTGATAGCTTAAAATTTCCGCCAAATGCCAGTACAAGTTGGCGCCGCACTCTTTACGCAAACCTTCCAGGTATCTTTGCCCGTCTTCGCCATAGGCAGTGGTAAACTTCTGCACCAGAACTGAACGTGCCTTCAGTTTCTTTTCCTGGTAATGGCGGTTGATGGTTTCGTGTTCGGGATGAGGGGGACGGACAGTTTGCTTTTTGATTTCAAGGTCAAACTCTGCTAAAAGTCTTCCTGCCTCGTCATATACCCTCAAATGCCGGCCGTAGATGTTTTCCACCCATACCCGCCTTAAAGCGCAGCGCATGGGCACGGGGTAGAAGTTGCCGCCATAGGATACATAACCGTCATTACTTACCTTTCGGGGTTCTTTCTGAAAGAGCAGGGCCGGTTCGACCAGAGGTATTGGAGAGAGGCAGCCTTTCTCTTCGGTAAACATCTCTAGCGGCGGTCGGCCTAAAGTGCTGTGTGGCCTTTGGTTGTATGTATCTTGAAAGTCGGAAAGCCTGGCAGAAAACTCATCTAGGTCTTTCACTTCCAGACCCCGCAGCAGGTGTTCCTGGACATAGTAAAAGGGACGTTCTACCTTTCCTTTGGTTTGGGCACGGTAGTTTGCGCAAGGGGAAGGCTCAATACCGTACAGGCCGCAGAAGCGTAAAAACTCATCATTATACCGGATAACACCGTCCTTCTGGTGGGTGATAACCATTTGCTTACCATTATCCATCACCAGCTCCAGGGCATAACCGCCGAAGAAGGCAATAGCTTCAGTTAAGGCCCTGATCACATCAGCGGTGGTGATGCGCAAGGAGAAGGTGTAGAATTTCATGCGGCTGTAGGATAAGACCACTTCGTGAAGATATATTTTTACTGGTTTGCCGGCAACCGGCAGCATCCACTCTTTCCAATCGTACTGCATCTGCTGCCCCGGCCCTGTTTCTACCCTTGTGGTGGCTAATTTGGTTATCTTGTCATCCTCTTTTATGGCCCTGAGATAACGGTGGACGCTGGACAGGGAACCTTTGTAGCCCATATCTGTTAGTTCATTAAAAATCCTTGTGCCGATAAACCCCTTGGCAAGCATGTCCTCGATTTCTTCTTGGTAGTTGTCCAATTCTTTGACATACTTCCTGGCCTTAAACTGGGGAGGGCCGGCTTCCCTCAGGTACTTCTTGACTGTATTTCTTGACACCCCTACCGTTCTGGCTATTTGCCTGATGCTGACCCCTTGAGCATGCAATGCCTTAATGCGCTGCCATTTGTACATACTGACCACCTCTTTTTTCCCCCCTTTTCAGGGGAGATTTTATCACAGGTGGATCAGTTTTACTTGACGATCTAGGATCAATTCTATTTTACGATCTATAGCCGTATCCATAAGTATGAAAGATAATACTGCTGGACTATGGTCAGGCAAGTTAGAGGATTATTATTATAGGGGAGAGGTGAGACTAAGTGTTAGTGGACAACGTACTAGTTGAAAATTATCAGGAAATCGTGGAGAACATACGGGAGTTTAATTGAAGTGTTGAGGAAGAACTTGCGGGTATTCCGCACTTAACTTCTTTTAAGCATTGGTTTTATGAATCTAAACTCGATATGTTTGGACCCGCCAAATTTATAGGATACAAAAAAATGAATGCTGCAAGATACAATTATGGTCATAGAACAGAACAGCAAAAAGCTGCAGGAATTGCGAAAATGAGTGGAGGAACAACTTCCAAGCACTTAACTAAATGGTTTAGGGAGATACACAAGGATGACCCGGAGTTTGCAATTCTTTACGATAAATTATGTGCTTTGCACTCGGGGAAAAAACCTAATAAAAAAGCTAGGATTTATGTCCCTAAATAACAGAGCATCAGCTGTAGAGATCAGCGATAGGAGGTAAAAGGTTTAGCTCTGTGGGAAAGCAAGGGAACTGGCTTTTCCCGGAGCTTTTTTGTATGCCAACTGCAAGGGGTTTATACTATTGGCAAAGATGTGCAGGGGGTCTCATAGCTTGAGGCAAGAATGGCAGGGCTAAAAATATAGTTGTTCCAACTAGCAGTGATGTAGGTGTAAAGTAAAAAGGTCAGGAGTGTTTTATACTCCTGACCCTTGACCTATGCCATGCCTGGATGCGTGCAATTTGCTGCTGGGTATTATAGTTTCCTGCAGCCGTTTTTCTTTGGTCTGCTGGTGTAAGAGGCGGGCATAGGTTAACTTACTCAGGGATAGTCCTTCTATTGCACCAATACAACCGGCTTAATCAGATCTTGGGGCTTTTCCTTCATTAGGTAGAAGGCTTCCTCGAGCTTGTCAAAGCCCTCGAAGACATGGGTGACCAGTTTGCTGGGATCGACCCGGTCATTTACCACCAGGTTTATCATTTGTTCCATTCTGTAGCGGCCTCCCGGAGTTAGGCCACCCCGAATGTCTTTGTGGGCCATGCCACAGCCCCAATCGAGGCGGGAGATGGGCAGCTCATCGACTTCGCCAAAGTAGTTGATATTGAAGATAGTTCCACCGGGGATGACAAATTTGGTTGCCGTGGCGATTATATCAGAATTACCGCCGGCAATGATGACGGCATCTACTCCCTGGCCATTGGTCAATTCCAGCATTTGCTCATCGACGGGGCCGTTTTTGTAGTTGATAATATCGGTGGCGCCGTAGAACTTGGCTGCTTCTACACAATTTGGTCTGCTTCCTACTGCAAGAATCCTCCCTGCCCCCCGGAGCTTAGCGCCGGCTACGGCCATCAGCCCAACGGGTCCGATACCAATAACGGCAACGGTATCACCCAGTTGGATGTCGGCCAATTCAGCACCGTGGAAACCTGTGGTCATCATATCGGGCATCATGGCTGCAACTTCCAGGGGAATGTCTTCTGGTAGATGGGCCAGGTTCATATCCGCATCGTTAACATGGAAGTATTCGGCAAAAACCCCGTCCTTGATATTGGAGAACTTCCAACCGGCCAACATGCCGCCCGAGTGCATGCCATATCCCCGGACGGCTTCTAGGGTCCGCCAGTCGGGTGTAATGGCGGGTACTACGACCCGGTCGCCAGGTTTAAAGTCCTTGACTTTACTGCCTACCTCTACCACTTCGCCAACGCCTTCGTGGCCAAGTATTAGGTCGGTCCTTTCCCCCATAGCCCCTTCAAAGACAGTGTGAATATCTGAGGTACAGGGGGAGAGGGCGAGGGGCTTGACAATGGCATCGTAGGGACCTGCAGTCGGTACATCCTTTTCAATCCAACCCGTCTTACCGATTCCCAGCATGGCAAAACCTTTCATTTTCATTTATCTTAACCTCCCTTTAATAATTGCTTTATAAAGATATAGGGCTCCCTGACACTAAACTGCTTTAGTGGGCTTCTTATTGTTAAAAATACGACATACAATCCTGAACACCTCCTTAGAAAAATAAAAAAAGCAAAAAGAGTAACTATTTTTTTCAGCCTGAAATAAGTATTAGGTAAATAAAATTGTTTATAAAAGAGGAACTAGACCCAAATGGGAATGCATTTTATAAAAAGGCTAGCAGATTTTATGACATTGTACTATAATGATAAAGGAAGCATCGTTAACAAAATAACGACATAATTAGATTATGCGCGCTGTCAACTTCAATTTTCACATTGATTTGTGGCTTCTTCTATTGTTTACGGCTTGGGGAA
>DATERQ010000183.1:0-2520 GCA_035271345.1 bacterium
CTAAAGAAGTGGGGCTGAGGTCGGTGATGTCACAGGAAGACGTGGAGCAAGTGCTAGCTATACTACGCAGTAAAAGCACGAAAATGTCTAATAATTGGAACCGCCGTTATCGGGCCAATATGGAAAAAATAAAAAGTGGCAGCGCTTTTGAAGTGGCTGGGGTAGTACGGAATTTGATCCATCGTGACCAGGAAAAAGGCCTTTCCAGCGGCGAGAAAAAAATGCTCGACAGTGCCCGCCAAATATTGGTAAGCGAGCTGGTGTTGGCTCAAGATATTGACGAAGACGAGGCGGAAGACCTGGTGGACCGGTTGGCTGCCATTTAGTTCGGTGGTCAGGATGTTTCTGACCGCCTTTTGCTTTTTAGACCTTGTTGGGCAAACAATTTGTTCAAGGCTGGTATTTATAAGTTTATTGGCTACCATAACTGATTATACTACAGAAGCAAGATGAAAAACAGGGCTGACGTTGTCAAAAGCCAACCGGTGCGCTATACTGTAAGAGCTGAAGGGAGGTGTGGCGGTACAATGAAAAAGATTATCCAAGTGCTAATTGCTTTGGCAGGTGCTTTTATTGGGTACGAGTTGGCCCTCATTGGCGTACCTATCTTATGTGCAATGCTGGGTCTGGCTTTAAGTGGGTCGGTGCTTATGATTCTGCTAGTGGTGGGCGGTGTTTCCGGCGGAATTATTTTTTATCTTACAGCGCCTTCCATTATCGGACGGCTTAGCCGGTTTGTTGGTTGGATTGAATGTCAACTACAAAAAATGCCTACTGTTGATATCATAGCCGGGATTATAGGATTGGTGTTTGGTCTCTTAATTGCCAATTTGCTTAGTTTGCCCTTTGGCAAGCTGCCTTTGGTGGGGCCGTTTATCCCGGTGTTGGCAAATATTATGTTGGGCTATATCGGGGTAAGCATAGCGATAAAGAAAAAAGAAGATCTTCGGGGTTTTTTGGTGCTGATACCAGGCTTTAGTCGTGATAAAGGCAAGGAAGAAAAGGAACAAGGCCAGGTCTTGGTAAACGGCCATTGGGAGCCTTCGTATACACCGAAAGTTTTGGACACCAGTGTCATTATCGATGGTCGCATTGCAGATGTAGCCAAAACCGGCTTCTTGGAGGGTCCGTTGATAATTCCCACTTTTGTCCTACAAGAGCTACGACATATTGCTGATTCCTCCGATATTCTGAAGCGAAACCGAGGACGTCGCGGTTTGGACATCTTAAATTGTATTCAGAAGGAATTGGAGGTTGAGGTGGTCATTTCTGACCAGGATTACGATGATATTGCTGAGGTGGACTCCAAACTGCTGCGTTTAAGCCTTGATCTTGGTGGTAAGATACTCACCAATGACTATAACTTAAACAAGGTGGCGGAACTGCAAGGCGTACGAGTGCTAAATGTAAACGAATTGGCTAATGCGGTTAAGCCGGTAGTCCTGCCTGGGGAAGAAATGATGGTGCAAGTGGTGAAAGACGGCAAGGAGACTGGGCAAGGGGTGGCTTACCTGGACGATGGCACCATGATTGTGGTGGACGGTGGCCGCCGACATATCGGTGAAAATATCGGTGTCTTGGTAACCAGTGTTCTTCAGACTGCTGCCGGGAGAATGATTTTTGCCAAACCGAAAACAGTGGTTGGGAAAGCAATGTGAGCCTTTAGTTTCCCCTTAGGCGGCTTCGGGCCGCCTTTTTTGCTATGGGGGGGCAAATCACGGGGGACCGGGAGGAAATGATCGCCAGATCGAGGTGTTATAAATATGAGCCAGGTTTATGTCGTGCTGGCGGCTGCCGGAAAGGGGCGCCGGTTAGAAGCTGTGAAACCTAAACAGTATTTGCCCTTGCGGGGGAAGCCGATATTGGCTTATTCGCTGTTGGCATTTGAGCGCCATCCGGGCATAGACGGTCTTATTTTGGTAGTGGGTGCCGGTTGGGAGCAGAATGCCCGGCGCTTGGCTGAAAACATGAATCTGGGCAAGCTAACAGCTATTGTTACCGGGGGCGCGCGGCGGCAGGAATCGGTTTACCGGGGTTTGTTAGCGGTTCCTAAGGAGGCGAAAATTGTTCTTATCCATGATGCAGCCAGACCGTTGGTCAAACAAGACCTAATAAGCCGTCTGATCGCGGCCGGTGAGCGCACCGGTGCGGCGGTACCGCATGTTCCTCTCAATGATACTGTTAAGTTGATGGGCCAGAACTGTTTAATTGAGCGGACGTTGGAGCGGAATCGGCTGCTGGCGGCACAAACCCCACAGGCCTTTAACAGCACTCTCATATTGGAAGCCCATGAAAAAGCGAGGGCAGATAATTTTATCGGTACTGATGATGCTGTGTTGGTGGAGCGGTTGGGGCTGCCGGTGGAAGCTGTTTCCGGGCAGGTAAGCAACTTTAAAATTACTACGGAGATGGATTATAGGCTGGCTCAGTTACTTATGGAAAGCAAGGGTGAAATTTGATGAGGGTCGGATTGGGTTTTGATGTGCATGCTTTTGTATCGGGACGGCCATTGGTATTGGG
>DATERQ010000184.1:0-6375 GCA_035271345.1 bacterium
TATCCACCTGTTCGGGTGGTGTATCAATAAGAATAATAAATTCTTGCCGCCCTTTTTTGGTCAGGGCTGGCAATACGTGGACGTTGGCAGCACCTGTTTCCAGCAGTTGTTCAATTAGGTAGGGAATTTGATCGGTATTGATGTTATCGACGTTGGTCATTATGAGCATTGCTACTACCTCCACCTTAGGATGTTCAATGATTCAGATGCTGTTATGGGATGAAGAAGCTTGAAAAGATCCCTCGCTTCGCTCGGGATGACATTAAGGGGGTGCTCGGGATAATGCTAAGGGGGTGCTCGGGTAATGCCAAGGGGTAATCGGGATAATGCTAAGGGAGTACTCGGGGTAACGATAAGGAAGTTGTGCGGGGTAATGCTAAGGGTACTTGGGATAATGCTAAGGGGGTGCTCGGGTAATGCCAAGGGGTAATCGGGATAATGCTAAGGGAGTACTCGGGGTAACGATAAGGAAGTTGTGCGGGGTAATGCTAAGGGTACTCGGGATAATGCTAAAGGGGTGCTCGGGGTAACGATAAGGAAGTTGTACGGGGTAATGCTAAAGGGGTGCTCGAGGTAACGGTAAGGAAAGTTGTACGGGGTAATGCTAAAGGGGTGCTCGAGGTAACGGTAAGGAAAGTTGTGCGGGGTAATGCTGAAGGGGTACTCGGGGTAACGATAAGGAGGTTGTTCGAGGCATTGTTAAAAGGGTGTGCGAGCTAACGGTAAGGAGGTACCGGGCAGGACATTAAAAGGGAATACCTTGGATAACACTAAAAGACTACCCAAGATAATATTTGGGGGTAGCGGGGATAACATGAAGGGGATGTTTGAAATAACACCAGGGGGGCTGGGCTCAGGATGGCTATGGGGCTAAAAGGGGATGCCTTGTCAGCTAGATGTTATAGGCTAAAGAGCATCCCCCTAAAAAGCCAGTGGCTGGCTTAGGTGAGATCGTTCATGATCCGCTGAGCCAATTCTGCCACTGCTTTGGCCTTATCCTTGCCTCCAGGAATAGCTGCGGTAACATAGGCACCTTTTTCTGCTTCTTTGGCTGCTTCTTTAGCTGAAAGTTTGCCCATGACGGCTGCGACTGCTGCCGGAACGGTAATGTTAATGATGGTGTGGCCAGAAAGCAGTAATTCGGTGGCTGGAATAGCAGCTAGCGGCAATATTTGAAGCAATTCTTCTTTGTCGTTTAGAACTGCATCAGGAATAACCTTATGGGCGAGGCCTTCCAATTCAAACAGTTTGCCATCGACAGTCAATTCCACGTCCACATCTGCGTCAAACCCGTAGTACTTTTGGGCGAAGGGATGACTTCTTCTGGACCCGCCTTCCAGTTTTGTGATTTTAAGTTCCACCTCACGACCAGTCATGGCACCCAACATGGCTGCCGCTCTTTGTTCTACTATTTCATGGCGTTCGCGATCAAATTGGGATGCCATCTCTTTCACCGACTTGCCGGCTTTAAGTCCGTCATAGGCATCTTGGGCCCGGCGGATTACCGCGTTCACCCGCACACCCTCGGTGCCAGCAATAATAGCGGCTGTGACAGGCCCGCGTCGCATTTGTTCTGTCTTGCGGGCAATAAGATTAGCGGCAAAAGCAGCTAGTTCGGGATCGAGCCATTCATTTTTCTTGATCCCCCCGATAATATCAGCCGCTTTATTTTGGTCACCCTTGTTGGCCAACAGAGCCCGCAGAGCAATGATAGCATCGGCAGTCATATGGCCTAACGGGGGCATGATGGGGCCACCGGAGAAACCAGCGCCAATGGCTGTTCCTTCTTGGAAGGCAGCCAACATTTCACTGAGGGCCATCATCCCAATTACTGTTGGTCCACCCACGTCTTTAATAATAATGCCTAAATCACCCACTAGCTGGGCGGTGCTATACTCTTCGTCGGTTCCTTTCATATGCAAGGTTTCCGGTAGACCGGTTGCCTCGCTAGCGCCAAGACCGGCCAGGTAAGCGCTGTTTGTTTCAAAAAAGTTCCCGTATTCTTCACCGACTTCAGAATCCGGATGGACTATTTCTAGGATGGCAGCAGCACCGATGATCGCACAAATAATCCCGCTGGGGGTAATGCCGGCTCCAGCCATGGCGTCTACCATCGCTTTCGCACCAATTTTAGCCCCTTCTCTTGCCAATAAGGGGAAAGCATAGTCTTCGCCTAAAACATTATGTCCGTACAACGGGCCTGCTCCCACTCCTAAAGGCAATTTCCGGCCGTCGAAGGGAAGTATATCCCCTTTACCCATAGCTTCATAAATAGCTTCGACAGCAGCAAAGCCAGAAATTTTATTATTAGATTTGGGAGTTGGAACGGCAGCGACCCCACAACGATCAACTCCAGCCAACAGCCGAGCTAATGCCCCTAATTTACGGTTGCCCGCTGGTACTCCAGCCTGGGCGTTAGAGCCAGAAAAGTACAGAATTGTAGCAGCAATAAGAGCGGCGTTAGCCCCATCAGCACCAGATTCTTTCGCGGCCTCAATTCCCTTTTTAAGCACATCATCAACTTGAAGATAGGCCAGATTTTCATCTGTCAGCTTGATATCAACGCCCCGTAACACTTCGTGCGCAATGGCATTGGCTGAAGCCATGGTGGCGATATTCACCATCCCGTGTCCTCCAGTCAAAGCCTCGATCCGGTCATTCGTTCCCAAATCAATATCGGCGATAGCAGCCATAGCGGCAGCATAGACTTCCTTTTGCACGAAAAACCCTCCTTGTTTGGTTTTTCTACCCTAACCCAATACTGTCATTAAACACGTATAAGCAACACCTCCGCCAATTGATAATATTCATCGGCTGGTGTTTCCCAGCACCTGATGCAAGTAAATATGGTATTTGCCCAAATCACCACCATAATTACCGGCGGTGATTTCCACTATTCCGGGTCCGCAGGCGGCTTCCACCCCCACCCTAGTGGCAGTTTCCACAGCCTCCAGATTTAGCCCGTCAATGACCACCTCCAGGACGCAATTAACCCCCGTTGGAAGATCGGACTGTACCCGACCCTGTAAAGTAGGACAGTAAGGAGTATTGGTAGATGCTGACAGGAACTTATAGCGCGAACCCACTTTGCTGCCGCTTCGAACAATGCCGCCGGGAAATGGCATAATTACGCCAGGAACCTGCCTCATGGCGGCCACTGCTTCGCTAGAAGCGGCCAAGGTTTGTTCCATGCTCTTGCCGAGGATGAGAAAGTTTCCCCCGCCGACCCCTTTTACATAAGCAAAGGTTTCTTCGATTAAGAACTCGCCTTCCATAACCGGGATTCTCCAATAGCGAATCTGGTCAATAACTTTGCTGGCTTGCCACCCGTCACCAAAATAGCGGATGCTTCCTCCCACTGTTATCCGGTCAGTACTATCTAGGCCATTGAAGCAGGCTGTGGTTGGGCATGTCATTATGCATTGCCCAACCCGGGTCAACAACTGCTTTTCCAATTGTTCGGGCGGGGAAGCAAAAAGCAGTATGGCTACTCCTGGTCGCCCGTCTGGAGTATCGCTAACGGCTAATTCTTCCTCGATGCCAGCTTCACACCCACAGCCAATAATAGAGGTGGCAAAACCAGTGACACTTCGAGCGGCTTCCAGCGCCCACTGACGGTTGGCTGCTGTAATAATAAAACGAGTACCGTGGAGGCTAAAAGCTTCAGCAAAGGTATCGACGATTTTTACCCCATTTATATGCACGGAACCACCTCCCAGGGCGCATACCGTTCTTCCTCCACCGGATAGTTAGCCATGGAAATGCTGTATAGGGCAGCGAATTCCGGGGCCAGCCATGATTCTACCGGGGACCGCCTGTGGAGACCGGCCAAATAAGTTTTTCCCACCGGCGCCTCCACTATCTTCCCGTCTTTAACAACGAGTTGGCCTCCCTTAAATACATAGGCCGGTGTGGAAAACATGGCCTCGTGGTCAGCTTGCAAATGGTAGATAGTGATGTCGGCCTGAGCGCCAGGCCCTAAATGGCCTTTATCTGTTAAGCCTAAGGCCCGAGCGGTTCCAGCCCTGGTAATAATGGCGATTTCGTACAAGTTGTATTCGCGCTCCAACCCGGCCAGGCCACAAGCCCCTCGCGATTGTTTGTTAAGACCGGAAGCAATCTCATTTCGGTAATCCTTGTTCATAAGCAGTTTAATAATCCAAGGATAAGCTGTAAAGGGCCCGGCGTTAGGGTGATCAGTGGTGAGAAAAACCTGCCACGGATTTTTGACCAGCAAGAACAATTCCATACCAATAAGCCATTGAAGCGCCCCAACGTAACTTTTTTGGTTGTAGACCATGGGTACCACCCCAGATCCGGTTTCACCCTCCACGTCTTTATTGACCCAACGATCTCGGCTTAAACGATAAAGCTCATACTGAAGAGGGCCATCGGCAGTCATGGTGGTAGCCGGGCCAAAGACAACTTGCCCCACATCGACAGTTAAATTAGGGTGATTGTTGATATAAGAAGCTAGTTGTTCTGCCCCGGAACTGAAAGGCAGGCCTTCGGCGTCTTTATAGGAATTGAATTGAAGATGGGTGATATGCAAAGGCCGACCAGCAGCCAATTTCATGGTGGCCAGGGTCATTTCATCGCTGCCAGGCTGGCCCAAACCAGTGCAATGAAGGTGAACGGAATGGGGCAAACCCAATTCAAGATTTAGGTCTAGCAGCGCATCGATAATTTGCCTGGGGGTCACTCCATAATCCCAAACCTCATCATCGAGATGGCTGACATTGCCTCTTTTTCTCCAATTGGCCACTCCACCGGGGTTGACCACTTTAATGCCATAGCCACCGGTGGACTTGAGTAGCCAAGTCACATAGTCCAGTAGGCGCTCTTTTTTTCCCTCGCGGATCATGTTCATGATAAAGTGGTTATTGCCCATTAATATCAATGAAGCTTTGTCAACAATAGGGATATCAGCCAGTTCTTCATGGGCATGACGTGCCTCCAGCGGCGGTACCGCCGCCTCCACAACGGTGGTATAGCCCAGTTGAGCATAGCGGTAGCCAGTAACAAAGGTGGAGGGAACTGTAAAGCCGCTGCCGCTTCTGGTATCGGCTGTTCGCGCTACCGGATCGTGACGATGATCCTCAGGACGGAGAATCCGGCCGGCATTTACCTTGGGGCCAGCGATATGAGAGTGAATATCTACTCCTCCGGGCATGATTATCAAGCCATGGGCATCGACAACAGTTGCGTTGCTGATGTCTTGTGGGGAGATCTTATCTTTTTCCACGATGACACCCTGCTTAACAAAAAGATCTCTTACGTCGCCGTTAGTATTATTCAGGGGGTCATAGATTTGTCCGCCCTTGATCCAGAGCATTGTTTCACCCCCTCGAGCAGTGTTGACAAAAGTTGCTCATCGCTAGGCCACAGATCTTGAAGAATTTGCTTCATCGGCAAGGGGACCAGATCCATGCGGTAAAAGGTTCCTGCAGCACCAATGCCGGCTGGGGCTGAAGGTAAATATACTTGGGCTGCCTGAGCAGTAAGGGAATAATCTGGGTCGATAACAATCGTGGGTATCTGGGATAAATAACCGGCAGCCTTGGCTGGTAAAGTAGCCACGGGGTCGGACGCTACAATAAGAGCAGCGTCCACTTCTTGCCGCCTAAGCAAATCAGTGGCGCTGTACTCTCCGGGGTTGTAGCGGGGATATCCACGGCTAAAGTTCACGGCGAACGGATAGCCGGTTTGCCAGCCAAGAACGCTTTCGCAACCGGCTACATTGCCATGTCCTCGCATGGGAATCATGGCAAATCTCGTCTTAGAATTTAGCTCGACTGCCAGTTTTAAAGCTTGGGCCACATTATGGTGATTACCCCTGGTCATTGTGAGCCCCATGCCGAAAAAGAGTACTCCATAGCTGGCAGAAGCAAACAGCCCGGCCACAGCCTCGATTTGATCCCGGGCTATACCGCCGTAGCTCTTTTCGGTTAGCTTATTGCCTTTGAGCGCTGAACGAAGGGCTGTTAAAACCTCAAAGTCACCGTTGGGTTGTACCTGCAGAAAAACATCCGCCCCTCTGGCCGTAGCTGTTTCCCGAACATCCACTACCACCAGTTGCCGGTTTTTACGGCCTTGCGGTCTTTCCATGCCCTTGGCTAGAACCGAATATCGGGCAAAATGACGAAGATGAGCAGCCAAGGGATTACAACCCCAAAATACTACCAGGTCAGCTCGATTTTTGACTTCACCTAGGGTGCAAGTGGGGATTCCGGCCAACTGTTTTGCCACTGTCCCCGGTCCATGGCAAACGGAAGCAGTGGAATCAATACTGCCTCCCAAAATTTCGGCCAAATAAACGGCAACTTTTTGGGCTTCGCTGGTGGTGCTAGACAATCCATAGATCAAAGGGTGGCG
>DATERQ010000185.1:0-7103 GCA_035271345.1 bacterium
GCATTGAAGTGGAGCCGCGCCCCATTGTTCACTTGGATCGCGAATTAAAGAAGGCCATGCAAAAGCTGCAACTGGTCAACGAGCTAATGGAACGGTTGCCTGGTCTCGATTGTGGTTCTTGCGGTGCGCCTACGTGTAGGGCCCTGGCTGAGGATATTGCCGTAGGTAAAGCCATGGAGACGGATTGTATCTTTATACTTCGCGAGCGCATTATGGACCTAGCCTTAGATACCTACAACCTAGCGCGGGTGGTGCCTCCGGCCATGGATAAAAGCAAAGTCAAGAAAGGGTGAAAAACAGTGTTGTTGGCCCAATTAGTAAAGATTCCCGAGCTTCAATTTGAGGTAAAGGCTGGAGAAGGAGAGCTTGACCGGGCGGTAAACGGGGCTTATGTCTCGGATTTACTAAGTCATGTCATGGCTCGAGCTAAGGAAGGAAATATTTGGGTTACCATTCAGGCTCATCAGAATATCGTCGCTGTGGCTGCTTTATTAAACTTGTCGGCAATTATAGTGGCGGCGGGGATAGAACCACAAGAAGATACACTCCTAAAGGCGGAAGAAAAGGGTATACCTATTATTTGCACGCCGTTAGCGGCGTTTCAGGTGATAGGATGCCTTTATTCTTTGGGAATAGGAGCAAATGATGGCCAAGCTAAGCTGGCTCAAAGCTGATCTTCATGTTCATACTGTGCTGTCGCCCTGTGGCGAGCTGGATATGGGTCCCAAAGGGATAGTGACAGTTGCAGCCGAACGAAATCTTGATTTGATCGGAATAACTGACCACAATGCCTGGGCAAATGTGGCGGCTGTGACCGAAGTGGCCAAATCATATGGTATTACGGTATTGCCTGGGATGGAGGTTCAGACGGCCGAGGAAGTCCATGTGCTCTGCTTTTTCCCCACTCTCGATCAACTGGCTGTTGTTGGCCAACAGATTTATTCTCGGTTGCCCGCGATACCCAATAAGCCTGCTATTTTTGGTGATCAAATAATTGTGGACGCTGAGGAAAATATTGTTGCGTTTGAGGACAGAATGCTGTTGAATTCGGTTGAGTTAACGTTGGAGGAAGTGCGTGATCTTACTTGCAGACATGGAGGTATTATCATACCCGCCCATGTAGACCGCCCGGCCTTTAGCCTTATTGCCAACTTAGGTTTTGTACCGCCAGATCTTAAGCCGGCGGCACTGGAAATCTCAGCGCATGTGGACGAAAAGACGGCATTAGAACGATTTCCCATGCTGGAAGGGTATACTTTGGTGACATCATCTGATGCTCACCGGCTGGAGGATATAAAAACTCCAAGGTCTACATTTTTTCGGGTGGCGGCACCGACGCTGACTGAAATTGCGTGGGCCTGTGCCGGCCATGGAAATCGGAAGGTGGTGATTGCTTCCGAAGATACCATATTTTAATTTCTTTGTCTACTCATTTATATCTGTCTGATGTTTTGACAATTGGCATTCGGAAAAAGGGGGACTACTTATGTGTGCGTGTGCATGCGGCAATGAAGGTACTCGGACTTCTACACTGGACAAAATTTTAGCCCGCCACGGGGGGGAGCAAGGTGCATTGATACCAGTCCTACAGGAAGTTCAACAAGCACAGGGATATATTTCTCGGGATGCCATTGAAGCGGTTTCGGCCGCACTCAAGATCCCGGAAGCGGAGATTTATGGGGTTGCCACTTTCTATGCTCAATTCCATTTAAGCCCACGGGGCCGCCATGTGGTCCGAGTTTGTCAGGGTACGGCCTGCCATGTCCGCGGGGCGGCTAAGATCTTGGAGGCAGTACAAAAAGAACTGGGAATAGAACCTGGCGGCACCACTGAGGATTTGCGTTTTACCTTGGAACCAGTAGCTTGCCTCGGATGTTGCGGGCTGGCCCCGGTGATGATGGTGGATGATAATACCCATGGTCGCTTGACACCTGGTGGTATCGCTGAAATCCTGGCCAGATACGAATAAAATGGAAGAACTAGCTCTTCACATTCTGGATTTAGTGCAGAACTCGTTGGTGGCTGGAGCAACATTCATATCGATTACTATTAATGAAAATAGAAAAGCCAACCGGCTTACCATTAGCGTCGAGGATAATGGTCACGGGATGGAGCGTGGTTTTGTTGCTCGGGTGCTGGATCCTTTTTCCACCACTAGAACGACCAGGAGGGTGGGGCTAGGGCTACCGCTCCTTTTTATGACAGCCCGACAATGCGGCGGCGATCTGACTATTGATTCTATACCAGGCCAAGGCACTAAAATCACAGCTATATTTGAACTCAATCACTGGGACCTACCGCCGTTGGGTGATATGGCTGCCACCATTACTACGATGCTGGTGGGCCAGGAGGAAACAGAATTCTTATACCGGCATCTAGTGGATGAAGCTGAGTTTTGTTTTGATACTAGGGGGCTCAAAGCCGAGCTGTCCCCAGTTCCGTTAACGGAACCAAAGGTATTAGTTTTTTTGCGAAGGTACATCAAGGATAAGTTGGCAAACTTGCACGGGGGTGGATGAATTGACAGGTAAACTTAAGAATCTCGATGATCTGCGCCGATTACGTGATGAGACGAAGCGCGTTATGGAGGATCGTATGGCTAGTGAAACCAAAATTATTGTAGGAATGGGTACGTGCGGAATTGCAGCCGGAGCCAGAGAAGTGATGACTGCCATTTTAGAGGAACTGGACAAGCGCCAACTGAGTGTAAATGTTTTACAAACTGGTTGTATTGGTATGTGCCAGAATGAACCTTTGGTGGATATTGTGCGTCCAGAGCAAGGACGTATTACCTATGGCCGCGTGACCCCCCAAGACGTTCCCCGAATCGTGGGGCAGCATGTGGTAAACGGGCAAATTGTGGAAGACTTGGTGATCGGCAGGACAGACTAGCTGCATCCAAAACGAGTTACTGTGGCAAAAGGGAGGTCAAAAGAAGTGGAGATTTATCGTGCCCACGTCTTGGTATGCGGTGGTACCGGATGTACTTCGGGTGGTTCACCGCGGATTAAAGCTTTGTTAGAGGAAGAACTGGCAAAGAACGGTTTAGAGAAAGAAGTAAATTTAGTGGTTACGGGCTGCCACGGCTTGTGCGAGATGGGTCCGTTGGTAATTGTTTATCCTGAAGGAACCATGTATGTACACGTGCAACCCGATGATGTGGCAGATATTGTGGAGGAACACTTGCTTAAAGGCCGAATAGTCGAGCGGCTGCTATATAAAGAGCCTATTACAGCAGAGCGGGTTCCCCAATACCGTGAATTACCATTTTACCATAAACAAAAGCGGACTGTGCTAAGAAACTGTGGTTATATTAACCCGGAAATCATTGAGGAATATATTGGCCGCGACGGCTACAGTGCTTTAGGTAAAGCATTGATCGAAATGACTTCAGATGAAGTCATACAAGAAGTCTTAGATTCCGGCTTGCGTGGCCGCGGGGGAGCCGGCTTCCCCACCGGTTTAAAATGGGGTTTTTGTCGTAAAGCCACGGGGGAGCCTAAATATATTGTTTGCAATGGAGATGAAGGCGACCCCGGTGCATTTATGGACCGCAGCATCCTGGAGGGTGACCCGCACCGGGTGTTAGAAGGGATGGCAATCGGTGCTTATGCTATTGGAGCTTCCGAGGCGGTCATTTACGTAAGAGCGGAGTATCCGCTGGCTGTGAGAAGATTGCACTTAGCGGTAAAAGAGGCCGAGGAGATGGGACTATTAGGCGATAACATTCTTGGAACTGACTTTTCCTTGCATATTCGTATCAAAGAAGGCGCTGGCGCTTTTGTCTGTGGCGAAGAAACTGCACTTATGGCTTCCATTATGGGTCAGCGTGGCATGCCTTGGCCTCGCCCGCCGTTTCCAGCCAATTCGGGCCTTTGGGGCAAGCCGACCAATATTAACAACGTAGAAACCTGGGCTAACATTCCAGACATCCTGTTAAGGGGTGCTGACTGGTTTGCTTCCATGGGTACAGAGAAATGTAAAGGGACCAAAGTATTCGCCTTGACTGGAAATGTGCAAAACACCGGTCTGCTAGAAGTCCCCATGGGGATAACCATGAGAGAAATTATTTATGATATCGGCGGCGGTGTGCCCGGTGGTCGTAAGTTTAAAGCAGTTCAAATAGGTGGCCCTTCCGGCGGTTGCTTGCCGGAAAGCCAACTGGATTTGCCGGTGGACTATGAGTCACTGACTGGAGCCGGAGCTATTATGGGTTCCGGTGGATTGGTGGTAATGGACGATTCAAACTGTATAGTTGATGTGGCTCGCTTCTTCCTTAACTTCACCAGAGCTGAGTCGTGCGGAAAATGTACCCCATGTCGTGAAGGCATCATGCGGATGTTGGAAATTTTAGACCGGATTTCCGCCGGCGAAGGCAAAATGGAAGATTTGGATTTACTGGAAAGAACAGCCCGAATTATCCAAGATACAGCTTTATGCGGGTTGGGCCAAACGGCTCCTAATCCAATTTTATCCACATTGCGCTATTTCCGCGACGAATACGAAGCCCATATTAAGGAGAAACGTTGTCCGGCCGGTGTTTGCACAGCGCTGCTTACTTATTACATTAAACCGGATTTGTGCCGCGGTTGCACTGCCTGTACTAAGGTGTGCCCGGTGGGTGCTATTACCGGCGAGAGAAAAGAAGTCCATGTGATCGATCCGGAAAAATGTATTAAATGTGGTGCTTGTGCTGAACGCTGTCCATTTGATGCGATTATCCTGGCTTAAAATGATCGACAAGATAATAGTTGTAAAAAAACGATCATGATAATTGAATCGGTAGAATCGGATGGCTGCGATAATTATAGCGACATTATAACGAGAGGAGGTCGTGCCGTTGAAGATGGTGGAGTGCACCATAGATGGTCAACAGGTCTCGGTAGCTGTAGGGACCACCATTTTAGAGGCGGCAGAGAGCCTTGGTATAGAAATCCCAACACTGTGTCATGACCGGGATTTGAGTTTGGCCGGGGCCTGCAGAATGTGTGTAGTTGAGGTGGAGCAGATCAAGAAAAACCTACCGGCGGCGTGTGCCATGCCGGTGGGAGCGGGTATGACTATTCATACCAATAGTCCTAAAGTGAGGGAAGCACGACAAACGATTTTGGAACTGATCATTGCTAACCATCCCTTAGAGTGCTTAACTTGCGAGAAAAATGGTGACTGTAAACTGCAAGATTATTGTTATGAATATGGAGTTCAAGAGACCCCATATGAAGGTGAAAGGCGCAAATTTACGGTTGATGACAATAACCCCTTTATCGAACGTGACCTGGACAAATGTATCCTTTGCGGAAAATGTGTCCGTGTCTGCGCCGAGATTCAAGGGGTCCATGCCATTGACTTTATCAACCGTGGTTTTGATACTAAAATCGGTACTTTTTACGATGGCGAGTTGATCGATTCACCTTGTGTCTACTGTGGCCAATGCGTCTATATGTGCCCGGTTGGGGCCTTAACACCGATACCTAGCAAGAGGTTAGGCCGGAGCTACGATGTTGATAAAATTCAAACCACCTGCCCTTATTGCGGTGTCGGTTGTCAGATGGAGCTAAATGTGAAAGATGATAAAATTGTTGGTGTTAGCAACGTTCCCGATAGCCACAACCAAGGCTATCTATGTGTCAAAGGCCGGTTTGGCTATGAATTTGTTCATAGCTCTGACCGTCTTACCAAGCCTTTAATTAAGAAAAATGGACAATTTGAAGAAGCGAGCTGGGACCAAGCTTTGGATTTGGTGGCTGAGAAATTTGCTGCTATCAAGTCTGAATTTGGCCCTGATGCCATTGCCGGACTGACCTCAGCCAAATGCACTAACGAAGAGAACTATTTATTCCAAAAACTTATGAGAGCGGTGATTGGCACCAATAACGTCGACCATTGTGCCCGTCTCTGACACGCTCCTACTGTAGCCGGTCTGGCTGCTGCTTTTGGTAGTGGAGCAATGACAAACAGTATTGCGGAAATAGAAAAGGCGGACGTTATTTTTGCCATTGGCACCAATACCACCGAGAGTCACCCGGTAATTGGAACCCGGGTCCAAAAGGCGATTACCAGAAATGGGACCAAACTAGTTGTGGTGGATCCACGCAAAACTACCATGGCCGAACGGGCTGACCTTTGGCTCCGTCCTTGGCCTGGTACTAATGTAGCCTTGGCAAATGGACTGATCAATGTCATTATCGAAGAAGGTTTGGCCGCTAACGACTTTATTGAAGAAAGAACGGAAAATTATGAGGCCTTGAAAGAAGCCGTAAAGGAATATACGCCGGAAAAAGTAGAGGAAATAACCAGTGTTCCCGCAGAAGATATCAGGGCGGCGGCGCGCCTTTATGCTTCCGGTAAGCAAAGCAGCATTTTATACACCATGGGTATTACTCAGCATACTACCGGTACTGAAGGTGTTTTGTCCATGGCAAACCTAGCCCTAGTGACTGGGAACATAGGTAAGCCCAGCACGGGAGTAAACCCCCTTCGGGGTCAAAACAACGTGCAAGGTGCTTGTGACATGGGCGGTTTACCGGATGTGTTTACCGGTTATCAGAAGGTGTTTGATGGAACTGCACAGAAAAAATTTACCCAAGCCTGGGGTGTATCTGGACTGCCGGCAGAAGTAGGCCTTAAGATGTCCGAAATTTTCGCTGGTGCTGGCGATGGCACTATCAAAGGCATCTATATCATGGGTGAAAACCCGCTAATGAGCGAACCGGACATTAACCATGCTCGGGAATGCCTAGAAAACCTTGATTTTCTAGTTGTTCAAGACCTGTTCTTAAGTGAAACAGCGGAGCTGGCTGACGTGATTTTACCGGCCGCCTCCTTCGCTGAAAAAGATGGCACCTTTACTAATACCGAACGCCGTGTCTGCTTGGTCCGTCAAGCTATAACTCCGCGGGGAGAATCTAAGCCAGACTGGCAGATAATCTGTGAGCTGGCTCAGCGACTGGGTTATGAAATGGACTATCGTCATCCCAGCGAAATCATGGACGAAATTGCTAGGGTAACACCCAGCTACGGTGGTATAAGTTATGAACGACTGGATAACGGTGGCCTCCAGTGGCCTTGTCCAGATAAAGAACACCCGGGCACGCCTTATCTGC
>DATERQ010000186.1:0-11409 GCA_035271345.1 bacterium
AAGGAACCCCAGGGTAGGCAAAAAACTGTTGGCCACCGGTAACGGCCGTTGTAATTTCACCAATACCGACCTAGATGTCAGTCATTTTCACGGCTCGGACCCTGGTTTCATCAACGCTGTTTTAGACCGTTTCAGCGGCCAAAGAACACTCAGTTTCTTTCGCGAACTAGGGATTGAACCACGACAGGAAGAAGCCGGGAAAATATTCCCAGCTTCAGGACAGGCATCCAGTATCGTTGATGTACTCCGTTACCAAGCTGACCACCTGGGTGTAGCCTTGATTTGTGATACTGATGTGAAGTCAGTCCAAAAAAATGGTTCCTTGTTCACTGTAAACACTGCTGTTGGTTGTTTCCGAGCAGACGCCGTGATAATAGCTACCGGGGGCAAGGCTGGACCCCAATTCGGCAGTTCTGGGGCTGGGTATACTTTGTCCGCACCGTTTGGTCACCGGTTAGTTAAACCAGTGCCAGCTTTGGTGCAGCTTAGGCTTAAAGCCCCGTTTTTAAAAGCCATCGCCGGCGTCAAATTGCAAGGGCAGGTTTCAATTTTTCAAGGAAATACCTGTGTTAATTCCGCTGCTGGAGAAATCCTGTTTACCAATTATGGCATTTCGGGTCCACCGGTTCTGGCCCTAAGCCGCACCGCCAGCAAAATATTGAACCGGGGTGGGCAGCCAATGCTCAAGGTCAGCATCCTTACGCACCAACGGGCAAAAGATATCGCTCGTTATCTGCAACGCCGCTTCCAGACCCAACACCATAAAACTGCAGAGCTCAGTCTAGTGGGGTTTATCCATAAGCGGCTGATCGTTACCATGCTTAAAGAGGCCGGAATCCCATTGAAGATACCGGCGGCGCAAATCAACCAGGCCCAAATCAACTGCTTGGCTTCCTTGCTTGCTAGCTGGACTTTTCCCATCACCGACACTAACGGTTGGACCGCAGCCCAAGTCACTGCCGGCGGGCTGCACCAAGATCACATCTGCCCTCAGACCTTAGGCTCAACCCTGCTCCCACAGCTATACTTCGCCGGTGAAATTATAAACGTGGATGGAGACTGTGGCGGCTATAATCTTCAATGGGCTTGGTCGTCCGGCTTCGTAGCCGGCACGGCCGCTGCACAACCCGGACCGTGACCTAAGCCGTCAACGCTCAGCCCTGAGAATCAGGGCATTCTTTTATCTGCTGCCAGCCGGCGTCCAGACGGCTGCGGTTCGTAAACACAATATCTACCAATTCCTCATCCACCGTTCCCGATTTTACCTTCTGTTCTAGAATCCTTTCGATCCGGAACCAAGACATGCTGGAACGATAAGGGCGGTCCTCCCTTAAAGCAGTAAAAATATCGGCTACAGCCATAATGCGAGAACCTAACGGTATCTCAGCCCCGGTTTTACCGAAAGGATAGCCACTGCCATCCAGGCGCTCGTGATGGAATGCAGCCCATTCAGCCAAGGGCAAATCCTCGGCAGCCGGTTTTAGCAACCAATATGTGTAGTAGGGATGTTGTTTCACGATGTCATACTCAGCTACGGTTAGCCTACCCTTCTTTTGCAATATATGGTCCGGGATGGTTATTTTCCCTAAATCATGAAGCAACCCACCTGCCCCCAGCAAACTACAATCCTTAGCGCTAAAGCCAAGCTCTTCTCCCAAAAGACGGGCGCACATGGCTACACCCCGGGAATGGCAAAAGGTAAAGTGACTCTTGGCGTCCACCACGCGGGCAAATAACCGTGATAAATCTACCAGGCTTGCTTTATGCAGCGCATTGATAGCCTCGAGCCCGGCAAGCAATCTCTGTTCCAACCATGGTGCGGTCAGATCGAGCCATAGGCTTTCTTTGTTCAATAAGGTAAAAAGAAGGTTAACCAAGTCAGGATCAAATTCACGTCCGGATTCGTTTAGTATCTGCTCCTTGATTGCGGGAACCTGTTGCAAAATCGGAGTTTCGTCCCCAATTAGAACCGTAATCCGATCTGTCAGGTGAATAATACGCCCGATTAAAGGTATGCGGCTCTTTTCATAACCTGATGGATTACCACCGCTCCAGCGATCATGATGAAACAGCACTTTGCGAGCACAGTCATCCAACGCCTCAATCCCACTGGCAAACTCAAACCCACGTTGGCAATGCCTCCACCGGGCCTCAGTCTGCATTTCAAATTGGGCCAAGGTTTCCTTTTCAGCAAAGGAAGCTATACCGGCATCGTGGATGATTGCGGTCTTAAACAGGGTGTTTAGCTGATCACGACTTAGGCCCGCCGCCTGGCCCAACGCCAAGGATAAATATGCCACTCGTTGATGATGCTCTAGCAAACCTCCGTAGGTAAAATCCAGGCCGCGAGAAGCACTTAGCAAAAATTTTTGCACTGGTACCAAAAGCATAATACCGACTCCTAGATAAGGGTGTTGAAACGGGGTGCCGTCTGGGCCAGGCCCGATGGCACCCCGTTTAGTTTCCATTATTCCCCACTGGAACCCCTTTCCAAGTATAATTTCATTGTGGGGGGTTAGTAGTTGTCTGCCGCTGGTTCATAGAATGCTTGTGGATGGGCACAAGCCGGGCATACTTTGGGAGCCTCAACGCCTTTGTGTACATAACCACAGTTGCGACATTGCCATCTTATCGGTTCGTCCCGATTAAATACCGTGTCAGTTTTTAGCCGATCTAACAGTTGTTGATATCTGTTTTCGTGTTCCTCCTCCACTTCGGCTACTTCTTCCATAAAAGTAGCAATAGTATCAAAGCCTTCCTGACGTGCAGTTTCGGCAAATCCCTTGTACATCTGGCTCCACTCATAATGCTCGCCGTCAATGGCGGCTTGAAGGTTTTGAGCCGTATCCCCAATGAGCCCTGCATACCGGGCCCACATTTTAGCATGTTCTTTTTCATGTTCCGCCGTCTCGGCAAATATAGCAGCAATTTGTTCGTAGCCAGCCTTTTTAGCCACGGAAGCATAAAGAGCATACTTGGTGCGGGCTTCCGCTTCTCCCGTGAAAGCTGTCAGCAAATTTTTCTCGGTCTTGGTTCCTTTTAATCGCTCCGTCATTAACAGTCCTCCCAATCCTATTTTTTATCCTGCATTTTTTGGATACTGGATATATTCGCTATTTAAACAGTAACTCCTGCTAACTTCCCTTGGCATTTTCCCGTTCTTTTCCTTGGCAGTGATTGAGGAATGAAAAAACCCGGTTACCCGGGCTTTTTTTCCGTTATTTAATTTCCACCTCAGCTCCTGCCTCTTCCAGTTTGGCTTTGACCTCTTCAGCTTCTTCTTTCGATACCTTCTCTTTAATAGCCTTAGGCGCGCTGTCCACCAGTTCTTTAGCGTCCTTAAGTCCAACGCCGGTGATCTCGCGCACTGCCTTAATTACTTGAATTTTTTTCTGTCCTGCGGCATTAAGAACAACGTCAAATTCCGTTTGTTCTTCCTCTTCTTCTGGTGCAGCCGCAGCCCCTGCAACCGGTGCCGCCACAGCCATCGGTGCCGCCGCTGATACGCCAAACTCTTCTTCCAGCGCTTTAACCAGTTCCGATAGCTCCAATACACTCATCTCTTTAATAACTTCAATAATTTCTTCCTTAGTCATTTTTGTTCCTCCTTAATGTTCGAGCTTTTTGCCCTTAACTGGCTTTTCGTTCTTTTTGCTCGCGGATGGCATCCAGAGCAATCGCAAGCCCTCTTTGGGGACCGCTCAACACTGTAGCCAGCCCTCGCATGGGTCCTTGCAACTGGCCCAGTAGCTGTGCCACCAGTACCTCGTAAGGCGGCAGTTGAGCCAGTGCCTGCACATCAGCGGCATCGATAACTTTATCGGCTAAGATTGCCCCTTTGATTTTCAATGCTTTCTTGCCTTTGGCAAACTCAACCAGAATCTTGGCTGGGGCTACCGGATCTTCATAGGCAAAAGCCAAAGCTGTAGGCCCAACCAGATACGGATCCAGTGCTGTATCAACTTTTTCACTGACAGCCAACTGGGTCAAAGTGTTTTTTGCCACCCGATATTCAATGCCTGCTTCTCGCAGCCTTCTTCTCAGTTCAGTGATTTCCGCCACCGTAAGTCCGCGATAATCGGTTAGAATCATAGCCTCGGCCCGACTGAGTTTTTCCTTCAATTCAGCCACTATAGCTTCCTTTTCAGGCTGTGCCATCTCTTCACCTCCTCCCGGTACTAAATTAAAAGGGGCCATCTGCCATAGACAGACGCCCCTAATATATTCCAGGCTTTCTAACCTCGGCAGGCGGCATCACCTTTAAGCAAGCACGGCACCTGCTGTCTACGGCATTGGTTTTTATTATGATGTCAATTAGTCCACCATTTCCGCCAACGGTCGTAACTGATTTATCTTCAGCCCTGGGCTCATGGTGGATGAGACTGCTATGCTTCTAATGTATTGGCCCTTCACTGCCGCCGGTTTCGCAGCAATAACGGCATCTAAAAGGGCATTATAGTTTTCAGCCAACTTATCTAGGGTAAAGGACAAGCGTCCTATGGGCACATGGACTATACTGTGTTTATCCACCCTGTATTCCACCTTGCCCCGTTGAATATCCTTTACCGCCTGGCCAACGTCCATGGTAACAGTGCCTGCTTTGGGGTTGGGCATTAGTCCTTTTGGCCCCAGAAGGCGACCCAAACGGCCCACAACACTCATCAGGTCCGGCGTTGCCACCGCCACATCAAAATCGAGCCAGCCACCTTGGATTTTTTCCGCAATGTCCTCATCCCCCACCATGTAGGCCCCGGCATCTTCGGCTTCCTTTGCTTTCTCACCTTTAGCAAAAACCAATATCCGCACCGTTTTCCCGGTTCCATGGGGTAAAACCACCGCTCCCCGCACTTGCTGATCGGCCCGGCGAGGATCAACATTTAAACGAATATGGGTTTCAACCGTCTCGTCAAATTTTGCCGGGGGCAGTTCCTTTAGCAGCTCCAGTGCTTCGTGGGCTTCATATAATCGTTCCCGTTCAATCTTACTTACCGCTTGCCGGTAACGTTTCCCGCGTTTCATTGTTCCATTCCTCCTCGTGGTATTAACGGATTACTCCTCCCACCATATCCATAACCTATTTCACCACTTCAATGCCCATGCTGCGAGCCGTACCACTAATCATCCTCATAGCTGCTTCCACACTGGCAGCATTAAGATCTTGCTTTTTCAGTTCGGCTATTTCACGCACTTTTGCTTCGCTAATCTTACCCGCTTTGACTAAGTTGGGTTCACCGGAAGCCTTCTCGACACCGGCTGCTTTTTTGATCAACACCGATGCCGGTGGTGTCTTACAGACAAAAGTAAAGGACCGATCCTGAAATATGGTAATCTCAGCCGGAATGATCATACCTTGCTGGTCTGCCGTCCGAGCGTTGAATTCTTTTACAAAAGCCATAATATTTACGCCGTGCTGGCCTAGCGCCGGACCAACCGGGGGCGCAGGCGTGGCCTGGCCGGCGGGAATCTGCAGTTTAACAATTGCTGCAACCTTTTTTGCCACCTAGCTCCACCTCCTTGACCTATATCTTCTCAAGCTGAATAAAGTCGACTTCTAATGGGGTATCGCGGCCGAAAAGTGAAATGTGCACCTTCACCTTTCCCCTGTCTGCCAACACCTCGTCAACGGTTCCCATGAAACCTTCAAAAGGACCATCGATAAGGCGTACGCTCTGCCCCCGCTCCAGTTCCACGCGAGGTCTGGCTTCTTCAATTCCCATTTGGTATAGGATCCCTTGGACTTCGTGTTCCCGAAGTGGAATTGGCTTTGAGCCTGATCCGACAAAACCGGTTACTCCTGGAGTATTACGCACCACATACCATGAATCATCACCCATAAGCATTTCCACCAGGACATATCCCGGGAAAACTTTTTTCTTGGTAATCTTCTTTTTTCCATCTTTAATTTCCATCTGTTCTTCCATAGGCACCAGCACACGAAATATACTGTCTTGCATACCCATGGAATCTACTCTCTTTTCAAGGTTCGCTTTCACCTTGTTTTCATAGCCGGAATACGTATGGATCACATACCATTGTTTGGATCCTATCACTAGAAAACCCACCCTCCGGAGCCAGCTACCTAATAAGCAGTATTAAGAGCCGGGCAACAGCAGAATCCACTACCCAAATTAAGGCGGCTACAACAGTCACCGTTACCAATACAATAGCGGTGTAAGTAGTTATTTCTGCCCGCCCGGGCCACATAACTTTTTTTAGTTCGGCTCGTACTTCACGAAAGAAACGGGCCACGCGCTGGCCCAAAGCAGCAATTTTCCCTTTGGCAGCCTCTGCCATTCCCTCACATCCTCTAAACCTGCATCTATAAATAGCTACCTTGTTTCTCTATGCACAGTGTGGCTTTTACAGAAGGGGCAATACTTCTTCAGTTCCAATCGGCTGGTTGTTGTCCGTCTGTTTTTTGTTGTGGTATAGTTACGCTGCTTGCAATCTGTACAAGCCAGTGTTACTGTCACGCGCACTCGTTGCACCTCCCAAGACTCCCCAGGCTCACTCACCTACTGTACCATAGAGAAATTAGCCTTGTCAACGACTTCTAGCAGAAAGTGCGCCGATCTTTCTATTCAAACACTTCCGCAACAACGCCCGCGCCCACTGTACGCCCGCCTTCACGAATGGCAAAGCGCAACCCTTTTTCGATGGCAATGGGCGTAATGAGTTCTATATCCATAACAATGTTATCCCCGGGCATTACCATTTCGACCCCTTGGGGCAAATTAATGGTACCGGTAACATCAGTGGTCCGGAGATAAAGCTGCGGCCGGTAGCCGTTAAAGAACGGGGTGTGCCGTCCCCCTTCTTCCTTGGTCAATACATAAACTTGACCTTTAAATTTTGTCAGAGGTTTAATGGTGCCGGGCTTGGCCAACACCTGACCGCGTTCCACGTCTTCACGATCGATACCGCGAAGAAGGACGCCGATATTATCCCCGGCTACACCCGCATCCAAAGTCTTTCTGAACATCTCAACACCAGTTACCACCGTCTTGCGGCTTTCGTCCATCAACCCCACAATGTGGACTTCATCCCCCACCGCTACTTTCCCGCGCTCCACCCGTCCGGTTACCACAGTGCCACGCCCGGTGATGGTAAAGACATCTTCAATGGGCATCAAGAACGGTTTATCGGTCTCGCGATCCGGAGTGGGAATATAGTCATCCACCGCATCCATGAGTTTCCAAATCGCCCCGCAAGCCTCGCAATCCCTATCGCCACAGCCGCATTCCAACGCCTTCAAGGCCGACCCCGAGATGATGGGAATGTCATCCCCTGGGAACTCATACTCGTTCAACAAATCCCGCACTTCCATTTCCACCAATTCCATCAGTTCAGGATCGTCCACTTGGTCAGCTTTGTTGAGGAACACCACAATATGGGGTACGCCCACCTGTCGGGCCAATAAAATATGCTCCCTCGTTTGGGGCATGGGTCCATCAGCAGCAGATACAACTAGAATAGCGCCATCCATTTGAGCCGCACCGGTAATCATATTCTTTACATAGTCAGCATGGCCGGGGCAGTCCACGTGGGCATAGTGACGGTTTTCAGTCTCATATTCCACGTGGGAAGTAGCAATAGTAATCCCCCGGGCTCGCTCCTCCGGTGCTTTATCAATCCTGTCGAAAGGTATAAAATCTGTAAGGCCGACATGAGCCAGACAACTGGTGATAGCAGCCGTCAAGGTCGTTTTACCATGGTCCACATGACCAATAGTCCCAACATTTACATGAGGTTTCGTCCGCTCAAATTTTTGTTTCGCCATGATTTCTCCTCCCCTAACCAAATGATACTTTCCACCCAGGCGAAGGCCCGATAGCACGAATAATCTTTAAATAGTAGTTTCTACATACTGCCGCCATTTTCCTCTAAGTATGCCCATAATTTGAAAAAAAATAATGGCAGCCTGCCTTCTTCCCAACATCCGTGGAACAAACCAACCCGCTTTCTTTCGCACTCCAGCCACTGAGAGCTAGGGAAAAGAAAAAGCGCCCCTATCCATAGGAACGCTTCCAATCTTGCTGGAGCCCACGACCGGGATCGAACCGGTGACCTCCGCCTTACCAAGGCGACGCTCTGCCTACTGAGCCACGTGGGCGTTTGGTTGCGGGGGCCGGATTTGAACCAGCGACCTCCGGGTTATGAGCCCGACGAGCTACCAGCCTGCTCCACCCCGCGTCGAAGTTTCTATTTGGTGGAGAGGGGTGGATTTGAACCACCGAAGGCATCGCCAGCAGATTTACAGTCTGCCCCCTTTGGCCAAACTTGGGTACCTCTCCCCATCCCTAAATCATTTCTTAGGGCACGAATTATCTTATCATAGTAACATAATTTTGTCCAGAAAAGTTGGAGCCGACGACCGGACTTGAACCGGTAGCCTGCTGATTACAAATCAGCTGCTCTGCCGATTGAGCTACGTCGGCCCAGCGATACAATATCTTATTGGCAGCAGCAACAATATAATACCCGGTGATGGACCTAAAGTCAACGTTTTACTCTTGATATCGTTTTTCTAAATATTTCTCCAGTTTCCGCTTCACCCGCTGAAGCGCATTGTCAATTGACTTCACATGGCGGTCCAACTCACCCGCTATTTCTTGATAGCTTCGGCCTTCCAGATAGGATACTAGAACTTGCCATTCAAGGTCGCTTAAAATCTCTCCCATTTTATTTTCAATATCATTGAACTCTTCCCGGTTAATAACCAGCTCTTCCGGATCGCTGATATGGACGCCTGAAATAACATCCATGAGGGTTCGGTCAGAATCCTCATCATAGATTGGTTTGTTTAGTGAAATATAAGAGTTTAAAGGGATGTGCTTTTGCCGGGTCGCTGTTTTGATAGCAGTAATGATCTGTCGCGTCACACACAACTCAGCAAACGCACGAAAAGAAGAAAGCTTATCGTCGCGAAAATCACGGACAGCTTTATAAAGACCTATCATTCCTTCCTGAATAATATCCTCTCGATCGGCTCCTACTAAAAAATAAGACCGCGCCTTAGCCCGAACAAAATTTTTATATTTGTTAATCAGGGCTTCTAAAGCAACCTCACTGCCGTCACGGGCCTGGGATACCAGCTCCTCATCTTGAATCTCGTGAGGATCAAAGTACACCTTTTGTGTGGCACCCATGGTCACAAGCCTCGCCTCCATTTGCTAGGTTGCCATACCATATCATAGATGGTTGTCCTAACGCTTTCATTATAGTATTCATGCACATAGTCCGTCAAGAGCGGCGGATGGACATAATATAGGTCAAACTTATCTGCTTATTTGTCCCCGTTGGCGCACCACTTCGTACAAAAGCAAAGAAGCTGCTACTGATGCATTTAGCGATGCCACGCCTGTTTTCATCGGAATGCGAACTATAAAGTCGCACTCTCGCCCCAGTAGTCTTCCTAGGCCTCGGTCTTCCCCGCCCACGACTAGAGCAATGGGTCCGGTTAAATCCCTCTCATAGTAAAGGCTGTCCCCATCCATATCGGCCCCTACGGTCCACAAACCCGCTGTTTTTAAATCTTGGAGGCAGCGCCGGAGATTGGTCACCCGTGCCACAGGAATCTGATCCAGCGCACCGGCGGCAGCTTTTTCTGTGACCCCGGTGACAGGCGCTGCCCGCCGCTTGGGAATAACAATACCGTGGGCACCGGCAGCCGCTGCTGTACGGGCTGCGGCACCGAGGTTGCGCGGGTCCTCCATTTGATCCAGCACTAAAACCAAAGGAGGTTCCGCCTTGGCAACGGCATTGGCCAAAATGTCCTCCACCTGGGCATACGGCCGTGGGGCGGTCAGGGCAGCAACCCCTTGATGCACGCCGCCACGGGTAAGACCATTGAGCCGCTGCCGATGAACATTTTCCACCGGTATTTTACGTTGGCGGGCCAGGGCGCGTATTTTATCCACACTGCCGCCCCGTTCGACCCCAATCAAAACCTTGTTGATGGCGCGACCCGATCCCAAGGCCTGAATAACCACCTTACGACCCCATATTATCTCGTCCGGTCCCACAACTATCACCGCCGGTTTCATTTTGCATTCATTCCATGACCTCTTTTGCCCACTATTTGGGCCCGTCCACAAGAAAACTGCCCTTCATAGCATATACCCTCTGTTTCGCAACTGGGTCCCGCCAAGGCAAACAGCAGTGGTGCCACTTCCCGAACCAGTTCTCTCATTCTTTCAGCCAGTTGGCGGATTTCCCATTGGGCTCGGTGGCAACAGCGGAGCCGGAAAAAATTATACAGACTTCGACAATTGAAAGTGGCCACCAATTTAGTCTCACAAGCATTTGGAAGCACATAGCGTGCATCTTCAGCCGGCACCTGATCCACCAGCTCGTCGTATGCCTGCTGAATAATGGACATAGTTCGCTCAAAAGCCTCTTTCGCCTTCGGACTCTCATTGACGCTGGGAGGGATAACATAATCAAACCGTTTTGCCCGCACATAGCGTTGCGATTGCTGGGAATATGAAGCAATTCTGTGCCGGACCAATTGATGGGATAAAGCACGGCTTACCCCTTCAATGCCGAAGGTAAAAGTAACATGTTCCGTGGGCGATTCATGTCCGCTTTGGACCAAATGGGCCAGTAGGTTAGCTTCTTGTTCCTTTGTTAGCCCTTCCACTAAGTCGGCAGCACCGATTTTAGAATAGCATAGCCTGGCCGCTGCTGCCACTGTTCGTTCTGGATTGGGAGTGTAATTTATCAGTTGGACCTGCATAGCGTACAACGTCTCCTTTGCCTTGTTTTAGAACAAGGGCCGTTGTTTAATGATAGCGCCATCGAACTCCGGCTGCAGTATCTTCCAGGGCAATCCCCAGCTCGCCCAGGCGCTGGCGTACGCGATCAGCAGTATCATAATCTTGTCGGGCCCGAGCATCTTGTCTGAGCTCGGCCACCAACTGAACCAGGCCATCAATTATGGTTTTATCCTTATGTCCATTCTCTACGCCCAGCAGGCCAAGCACGCCACCGAGATCAAGGAATAAATCTCGGCCTGTCGCCAGCATGGCTATCCGTTCATAGCCTTCTACTCCGTCAGCTATATAACTGTTAAGGTCGCGGGCCAAATCGAATAATACTCCAATCGCTTGCGCGGTATTAAAATCATCATCCATAGCCGATTCAAAAGCCTTCTTGTGATCTGCCAGAGCAGCCTGAAAGTTTTTCGCTTCACCTGATAAGCCCGTGGAAACTACAATTTCCTTTCCAGCCAATAACCGGTCTAAATTCTGTTCCAGGTTAACTAGCCTTTTCCAGCCTCGCACCGCTCCGGGCATATCTTCCAACCTAAAATCCAACGGACTGCGATAATGGGTGGATAAAATGTAATACCTGATGGCCGGGCCAGGATATTCCTCGATTAAATCGCGCACCCGGGTTATGTTCCCC
>DATERQ010000187.1:0-2396 GCA_035271345.1 bacterium
GGGCCGCTTGTTCCAGTACAAATCGACTGGGGAAGTTATCCAAGGCGTCAAGGACTAAATTAGCCCCCCGCAACATTGTTCGTGCATTCTCCCTTGTCAGCCGCTGTTGGAAACAGTAAACCTCCACCGCTGAATTAACAGCTTCCACTCGCTCACAAGCCACCATAACCTTCGGTTTACCCAGATCTGCTTCTGTGCAGAGCAACTGGCGGTTAAGATTACTGTCCTCAAACACATCCTCATCAATCAAAATTAAGGTTCCGACCCCTATTCTGGCCAACAATTCAACGGCGTGACCCCCTAAACCGCCGCAGCCAATTACGGCCACCTTAGATTGAAACAGTTTCAACTGCCCCTTTATTCCAATGGTACCGATGTTGCGTAAATATCGCCTGGGAACGATTCCGGCTTGCAATGCCGCTTCATGCAAATCGCTCCGCTTTAAACCCAGTTGCGCCGCCAGCTCTGTTTCCGCTTCCAGAGGCAAAGTGGGGGTTTCTTCTTCACCCACCCGGGTGACAATAATATGTTTGGCAAAAACCGAATCATAATTTGGATAATTTTCCATTATAACCAATCCTTACTTGGAAATAGTGTTATGATAGCAAATTGCCAACTGGGCAGCCTAAAACTGAAACCAGCCCATGTTGGTTCCTATCTTAACTTCTCCCATTAAGAGCAAAAACCTGCTGCAGAAAATGTAAACCACTGGGAAGGAAGAATGCGTTGTTTCTTCCTTAAACTTTGTAGCAATTTACATTCCCCGTTGGACAAACTAAACCGAGGAGGTGGAACAAAGATGGCAAGAGGAAGCTGGACTAAACGTCCCCACGTTATCCCCGAAGCACACCAGGTAATGGACGATATGAAATATGAAATTGCCAGCGAATTGGGAATCCCGGTCTATCAGGGATCAGAAGATTATTGGGGTAATATAGCTTCACGGGACTGCGGCTCTGTAGGCGGTCATATGGTCCGGCGCATGATCGGAATGGCCCAACAATCATTGCTCAATCAATAATAGAATCATACCCGGAAACCAAGCTTAAGTAATGGTTTGCTTACGGATCCGGTTACGATAATAAAGAAAGTAGGAGCCCGCTAGTGCAATTTTTCAGTTTGATTTTGGCAGCCATGGCCGGACTGGCCATGGCTGTACAAGGATCGCTCAATGCCGCTTTAAACAAAATAACTGGTTTATTTCCTGCCACCTTAATAGTTCACGTTATTGGCACCGCTATAACAGCCGTTGTCGTTTTATTTGAGCTGGAAGGGGACAGCCTGTCCAAAGTTTTCTCAGCCCCCTGGTATACATACTTAGGTGGCATCCTGAATGTGCTTATTATTGCCGGCGTCGCCATGGTAATTCCCCGACTCGGCGTCGCTTCCGCCACCACAGCCGTCATTGTCGGTCAAGTTTTAACCGCGCTTTGTATCGATCAGTTGGGTTGTTTCGGGCTCGAACAAATCCCATTTACCGCCGCCAAACTCCTTGGTCTGGCTTTGTTGGCCGCCGGGGCTTGGTTGCTTCTGTTTCGCTAGCGTAGCCAGCAACTCCTGCCTTGCATATATATATTGAAAAGAGCAGGAGGGTTAAAGGTGTATATTGTCATTGACGTCCCCGGTCGGAGACTTTATTTATATGAAGGCAGCACCGCCTTTGGCAGCTTCCCCGTTGCGGTCGGCAAACCGGCAACGCCAACCCCACTCGGTACCTATACCATTGTCGAAAAAGTATCCCACCCTGGCGGCGTTTACGGCACTCGCTGGCTTGGCTTATCGCGGAAACACTACGGCATCCATGGTACCAACGCCCCCCATCTCATCGGGCAGGCGGTATCCAATGGTTGTATTCGCATGAACAATCACCAGGTCGAACATGTCTATGATCAGGTTAGAATCGGAACTGAAGTACGAATCCTACACCAGGGGCACGCTCCTGGTCCCCACCCAACTGGTGGGATTTATATCGTTCAGCCCGGTGATTCATTGTGGGCCATTGCCAGCCAATATGGCACCAACGTCCAGGCCCTGGCCAGCATTAACAATTTGCACCCCCCATATATCATTTATCCCGGGCAGAAGCTATCTCTCCCTTAAACGCACCGAAAATGAGGTCCATGAATACTATGCCCTAGCCAAGAGGAGGAGGTGAGAGATGTGTCTTTTGACCCCCGGATCTTCAGATATCCGGCCGTGGAATACATTCCTTTATATATATTGACCTTGGTCCTAGAACCCAGTGGGAAACCAGCAGACTCCCGGGTGTCTTTAACTGTGGCCCTAACTAATGCTGACATGCAAAAAAAGCTTCGGCCACTAAATATAAAGCTGCCTTCCCAGGTGGATTTTAGGCAAAAGATGCTGTTACTTGCGTTAGGCTATGAGATTAAGTC
>DATERQ010000188.1:0-3905 GCA_035271345.1 bacterium
TTGCCGGCGCAACTGATTTAGCCCGGCAAGGATTGGTGCCGGCGGGCACTTATCGTAACCGCGATCACTTGGAAGGTAAAGTAAAGTTACCTGAAGATTTGCCGCTGGAAGTGTCGGATTTGTTATTTGGACCTGAAACCAGTGGCGGTTTGCTGTTTTCGGTTCCAGCCAACAAGGGCCAGCGCCTACAAGCAGCCTTGGCCGATGAAGGCGTCCAGGCGGTATCCATCGGTCGAGTGACTGCGGCGGAAGTTGGTCAACCGCTGCTGGAGGTATTGTAAGGAGGTTGGATGCTGGTGAGTACTGAAACGACTGTTGGGGCAGAAGAAGTGCAAGTGGATGCCCGAGGGTTGGCTTGTCCGTTGCCGGTGGTGAAAACGAAGCAGGCGTTGGACAAACTGGCGATGGGAAAAGTTATTACCGTAGTGGATAACCCGATTGCTCGCGACAATGTGGCTAAATTAGCCCAAAGTATGGATTTGCCTGTGGAAGTGGTGGCGGAAGGAACAGACTTTATTATGAGTATTATCAAGGGCGGCGGCGTAACGGTGGCTGACCCTGAACCGAAGGCCGAAGCCTTGGTAGCGCCAGAATCCGTCGGCGACAACGTGGTGGTATTGATATTAGCTGATACAATCGGCCGGCCGGAAGAAGAACTGGGTGAAGCCCTGATGAAATCATTTCTTTATGCCCTTACAGAATGCTCGCCGCTGCCGCGCACAGTTGTGCTTATGAATAGTTCCGTCCGTCTTGCCTGTACTGGGTCTGATATGCTGAGCAGCCTCAGGACCTTGCTGCACCTGGGGGCGGAGATTCTGGCTTGTGGCACTTGTTTGGATTATCTAGGCCTTAATGATAAGCTTGAAGTGGGTACCGTTTCCAACATGTTTAGTATTGTGGAGAATCTGCTGGCGGCTGATAAGGTGATCACCATCGCTTAGGGGGATAAAAATGCTGGAGGGGTTAAAGCTGGCTGGTTGGTTGGCCTCGGGTTGGTGGACCAGTCTGTTTTTAAACGGGGGCCGTTTCCTTATTACCGTGGCGGTGGTATTGGTGGGGGGAAAGCTGGTTCTGCGGTTGGGGCATTCGTTTATTGAACGAACCTTGCGGCAAACCCCGGAACGGAAGGGTTTGACTGTGGACCAACGGCGCTTGCAGACCATGCAGTCTTTGTTGGACAGTATTTTGCGCTATACCGTCGTTTTTATTGGTGGGTTGGTGATAATGGATGCTGCCGGGGTGCCAATAACATCGCTCATTGCCGGTGCCGGTATCGTGGGTTTGGCAGTGGGTTTTGGAGCCCAAAATTTGGTTCGCGATGTTATGACCGGTTTTTTTATTTTGTTGGAAGACCAGTATGGCATTGGTGATTATGTGAATGTGGGTGGGGAAGATGGTATTGTGGAAGCGGTAGGACTTCGGACCACGCGCCTGCGGGACTTTTCCGGCGATTTACATACAATCCCCAACGGAGAGGTGAGCCGGGTAACTAACAGGAGCCGGGGCCCGCGGCGAGCGCTGGTTCAGGTGACAGTATCTTATGAAGCCGATTTGGCGAAAGCGGAAGCAGTGTTACAGCAGATGGCAGCAAAGGCTAAAACGGAGCTGCCGGAAATAATTGAGGGCCCGTCGGTGTTGGGGGTTACCGATTTAAGCAACGCCCAAGTTACCTTTTCCCTCTGGGCGCGAACAAGCCCCATGGGTGAGTGGAAGGTAGAACGTGAATTGCGGCGGCGAGCCAAGTTGGCATTGGATCAAGCCAAGATTTTACCGCCGTATATCCATGCAATTCAAAAGGTTACTATTGAACAAGAGTAAGGGGGGATAGGGTGGTGGAATTTAGGGTGGGTGATATTGTGCGGATGAAAAAGACGCATCCTTGTGGCAGCGATGAATGGGAAATTATTCGAGTGGGGGCGGATTTCAGGCTCAAATGCACCGGTTGTAATCGCAGGGTGATGTTGCCACGGACTAGGTTCGAGCGGGCGGTGAAAGAGGTGGTGCATCCGGCGGAACATTAGCTTTGACCGCCGGGGGTGGCTGTGATATAATCCAAATCGTGGTGGTGCTTTAGCACTATCTCCCTGCTCTGTCCTAAACAGAGCCGCAGGTATTAGGCCTGTAGTCCGAAGGGAGGAGGTGAATACGTGGCCAGTTATGAACTGATGTACCTGCTTGTCCCGGACTTGGAAGACGAAGATTACGAAGCTGCCAACGCAAGATACTCTGATCTTATTGTGGAAAGCGGCGGTAAGATAAATAAAGTAGATGTCTGGGGCAAACGGCGTCTGGCTTACGAGATCAAAGAGAGGCGGGAAGGGTATTACTCGCTGATTTATTTTGAGGCTCCGGCAGAAGCCGTGAAGGAACTTGACCGGGTACTTAGGATCACCGAGAATGTACTCCGCCATTTAATAGTGAGGCATGGGGATAAAGAATCTATTGCCAAACAAGGGAAGGAGGAGGAAGCCGAAAATGCTGAATAAAGTGATTCTTATCGGCCGACTGACTCATGATCCTGAATTGCGTTATACTGCTTCTGGTATCCCTGTTGGTCGTTTTAGTTTAGCTGTGGACCGCCCTTTCACCAACCAACAGGGAGAACGTGAGACTGACTTTATCGATATTGTGGTTTGGCGCAAGTTGGCGGAAGTTTGCGCTAATAACTTGGGCAAGGGTAGATTGGTGGCGGTGGAAGGCCGGCTACAGCTCCGTTCTTATGAAACCCAAGATGGGCAAAAACGGCGGGTAGCGGAAGTGGTGGCTGAAAATGTCCGATTTTTAGATTGGCCCCGGGATCGGAGCAGCAGAACTGCTGATGCCGGCGGCGAATCTTCCATCGGTACTGAGGTGGCCTACAACCCGGACGATGTTCCCTTCTAGGGCTGAATAATTTAAGGGGGAAAGAAGATGGCACGCTATGACCGGCGGCGAGGGAGAAAACGGGTGTGCAATTTTTGCGTCGACAAAATTGACGCTATTGACTATAAAGACGTGGCCCGGCTACGGCGGTATATTACCGAACGAGCGAAAATTTTACCTCGACGCATTACGGGCAATTGTGCCCGGCATCAGCGTCAACTGACGGTGGCGATTAAGCGCGCCCGCAGTATGGCCCTGTTGCCTTTTAGCTCAGAATAGAAAAAGGCGCCATCAGGCGCCTTTTTTGCCCCTTGTCTGCTGGCAGGATTTCTAACCTGATGAACAGAATAATGTAGTGACGGGGTTTTTCGAGGGGGGAGCGCCGTGAAAGCACGGGAAGCGGAACTCGATATTACCAAAAGCCTAAGAGCGATTGAATGGCTGAAAACAGAGTTGCTAGGGGCTGTTACCCTGGTTTTCCGAGCGCTGGCTCAGGGTTGCGACAATATTATCACCGATGCCTTGACGCAAATTATCCTGATCGTCTACCTGTTAGGAAACCGGCTCGGGGTTGGCTTTGCCAGTTTAGATCAGCGCTTGTCCCAGATGGTGCGGCAGAGTCTCTCCAGTGGTCACGAGCTGGAAACCTGGTACGGGGATTTATCGGCACTGAAAGAGTATTTAAACAGTAAGAGGTGAAAGGTGTGGCCCCGAAAAAATCAACGCGTTCTTTGGTGGAAGCGGCTTTTCTGGCCGCTCTCACAGTAGTTCTTTGTTTAGCAACTATTTACCTACCGATGTTGGGGCTAGTCACCGGTTTTTTTTGGCCTATTCCCATTGTGTTACTGAGTGTCCGTCATGATTTCCGGCTATCGGTGCTGGCCACTGTAGTGGCGGCCATCATAGTAGCTATTTTGGCCGGCCCGCTGACGGCGATAAGTATGTTTTTGGGCTTGGGTGTTTTGGGCTTGGTATTGGGTATGTCCATGCGGCGGCGTTTTAAACCGCTGCAGGTGGTGGGAATTGGAGCCATTGCGTTGCTG
>DATERQ010000189.1:0-8751 GCA_035271345.1 bacterium
TTCTTCTGACATGTGATATGATTTTTTCGATCCATTCCGATTCCCTCCAGTCGCTTTTTTCTACAGCATTAAGCATAACTGGTTTGAACTCGGAATGGATCCTTTTATATTCCATCCGGGCAATTCATTTTACAACTTGCGGCAAAGGCTTATCCGTTCCGCTAAATTTCAGGATACAACAGCCTGCGTGGAAGACATTGGTTATGGAGATGATCGGCACCTGGATCGTCGTCTTATTCTAGAATTGGCTTCTTGTAACTACATCCCACACGCTCGCAATATTATTATTGTGGGCCCGACCGGAGCCGGAAAGTCGTATTTGGCCCAAGCACTCGGGCAAGCCGCTTGTAGACGATTTTTGTCTACCCGCTATGTACAGTTAACAGATCTGCTGGATGAACTAAAAATGGCAAGAGCTAAAGGAATTGAAACCTTTCATCGTTTGCGAAAACAGTTTGTTAAGTACAGTTTGCTCATCATTGACGAGTGGCTTTTGTTCCCCATCAACGATGAAGATACCCAGCTGTTACTGTGGATCATCGATCGTCGGCACAACAACCAAGCCACCATCATCGCATCTCAATACGAACCCGCAGAATGGCTCGATCAAATTCCTATTCCGGTCGCTACTGAAGCCATCACTGACCGGCTATCAGCTCAGGCCTATATGATAACCATCGAGGGAAACAGATCCATGCGTTCATCTATTTAACTTTTATGGAGCCGCCTCCTGCCAATAGGGGGTGGCTCTCTCCTAACGCGCTGGTGGATCTCAAACGCCCGCGGCGGTGGCTCTTCAAACTACAACCTGGTGGCTCTCTAGAAACGCTTTATGCACTCAGCACACCCCTTCTTATATTACCTCCTTTGCGAGGCAAATCCCTCATAAATTGGTTCGTATTTATGATGTAGAGCTGCTTCAATAACTTCCAATGCAAATATACCCAAATTTGTATTCAGCAAAATATCAATTCTGCGGCAGTTAGTTTTTATCCATTCACCAACATTTTCTTCAAGGACGCCCTTGCCATGCATTTCCTTATCCAACAAAATCGAAGCCGCCAATGTACTGCGGGCAGATTTGGGATTATAATGCTGACTTAAGAATCGTGCATTGCTCCTAGGCCCCGCTTTCCCTATCTTTAGAAACCTGGACCCATATAAAAAAATATAAACACCCATCATTCCCAATGGTAGGGATTTAGGTTGATGCGGGATTCCCCTGTCTATTACCTCGTAGGCTTTCTTATCAATGGGTTTCTCTAGCACCTCGAATATTTTGTAGATAATTTCATCGATTTCCTTTGTTAAATGCAAGGCTTGTCACTCCTATAAACAGGCATTAGCCACCCTTAATTTTCACTATTCCCTATATTTATTAATAATCCTTCTGTTTACTGGAACTAAGCCTACAGTATTAACAGCCCCCGCTCATCGTAAACCGAATTATCCCTGTTCCCTTCATTCCTGATGCAACGATCCAGGGCCATAATCATGGCCACGGCCCCGTCAATCTTCTCAGTTGATTTCGTTTTATCCGGCTTTATATTCCCCGCCGGATCTGTTTGCACGTAGATGTTGTCCATCATCCAAGTAAGCGCCGGATGGCCGCCATGGGCGATTTTCCCCTCATAAGTTAGCTTCATTAGCTCTTTTGTAGGCGTACTCATATCCATATATCCCTGGCTAAAGGGCACCACCGTGAACCCGGCCCTGGCATCCCCGCTACCCTTGGTCATCACATCATAAAGCTGGCGGTTGGGCTGGGCATGCAGCTCATCAAAGACCATCCCATGGACATTAAAACCATGCTTGGTATAAACTTCCGAAGATAGCACCTGATAGAAACTGCCGGTGGGCATGTAAACCAGTCTTTTTCTAGAAAGCACCGGCTTTATTCTTTTCTTTAAGGCCGGCGATTGCTCCACCATATCCACCGCCACATCAAAAACAATGGAAGCCTGCTGCCTATCGGCGGCACAACCGTAAACTTCAGCTCCCCATTCCCCACCGCGGCCAGCTCGCTTTTACCATTTTTCTTAGGCACTTCCACATAGGCCGTATTGTACTGCCGGCAACCATCTTCTTTGACGGTTCCAAAAACATCCCGGATGATTTTATCTTGCCATGGTAGCAATTCAAAAGGCTGGCCATACCAGACCCCTTTAGTGTGGTTCAGCAGGCAATCAAGGCAGATGCAGTCCCGGTTAAACATAGACATGATCCGGCCTTCCTGCAAACTTTTGCCAACACTACGGGGCTTAAATTTAATTTTCTTGAGCTTAATGAAATGGAAAATGTCCTCATACATATTCACCAAATCTACCGGCAAAGTTTCTAATCTTTCTTCATCCACATCTACCAGTTGCACCATCCAGCCGACCTGTTCCTTTTTGGCAAGAATATGCACCGGTCCAAAATCATTACGCAGACGGCCTGGCCAACCGCCGGGTAGCCCCGCCTTGGTCCAGATCAACTTATCTGCATATCGACATCCGCCCTCCACCAAAGCGATGATGGTTTTCATCACATACAAAGAGCGCTGGCCATCTTCCACATGCTCCTTGATATTGACAAAGAAGGAGCCGCTGTCGGCAAGAGCCTGGTAGACATTTTGAGCCACTTCCATAAACCAGCCCGGGTATTCTTCTGGAGGTATGCCGCCGTAGTCATCCTTTCGCTGCATAGCGTAAGGGGGAGAAGTGATGACGCAATTAGCTATTGCCCCGTCCATCAGCCTTTCCACATCGGCAAAGCTGGCGCTGTCTCCGCATAGCAGCCGGTGATTACCGAGCAGCCATAGATCCCCCGGCTTTGTAACCGGCTCCTTAGGGGCGTCTTCATCAAAACCATCCTCCACCACTTCTTCTTTAATGCCTAAAAGCTCGTCTATCTCCTCGGCGTCAAAGCCGGTAATGTCTTTTAAATCATCGTCTAAGGTTTTTAAAAGTTCGCCTAGTTTCGGCAGGTCCCAATCGCCCTTGATTTTGTTTAAGGCGATATTTAGGGCCCGCTCCCGTTCCGGGGATAAATCAACTAAGGAGGCCGCCGCTTCTTTGTCTCCGCGCTCTTTTAGGATTTTGAGGCGCTGGTGGCCGGAGATGAGCACATTACCCCGTTTGTTCATCACCAAAGGCTCCACCAGATCAAATTCATCCATGGATTTTTTAAGCTTCTCGTATTCAGCGTCCCCCGGCTTTAAATCTTTTCTGGGGTTGTATTTTGCCGGGTTGATCTCACTTAGCGAGATACGCTTGATCTCCAAAACGGCCACCTCCTTTGTCTGTTTGACGTTTAAGGACAAAGCTTACAAAACAAGGTCTATTAGCCCCCTTGACCCCCGCCCTTGAATTATGCGAAATCTCGCGCGAAGCTCCGCGCCCGAGCCTTAGGGCTTAGGGTGTAGGGATTGATACCCCCCTACCCCGATAGTTATTCACAGAGTTTTCCACAGGCGAACCGCTAATAGCTGTAAACCCTACCCTTTTCCCCCCAGCGGCCTTCCTTGGCAGTCTTGCGGTCGTGACAGGACTTGCAAAGGGCCTGCAAGTTACCCTCGTCCCAGAACAGTTCCAAATTCCCCTTGTGGGGGATGATGTGATCCGCCACCGTTGCCATAGCGATCCTGCCCTGCCGCCCACACTCTGCACATAGGGGTTGCACCGACAACACTCGCTTCCTGAGCTTTTGCCAGCGGGCGGTTTTATAAAGCCTTTTGGAATACCCGGGCCTCTTTTGCCGGTTGTACTGCCGGTTGTATTCCTTCATGTGCTTGGGGCAAAACCTGTCCTCCGTTAGCTCCGGGCAGCCGGGAAAGCGACAGGGCTTTAAAGGTTTTCTTGGCATCCCCCTTCACTCTCCTTTCGCCATGTCCGCAGCCGGACCAAGAGATCCGCTTATGCCCTTTTCCTTCTAGAGATGTGTTTATAAGGGCTCCATGGTATTCGCTTTTTGGATTGCCGCACTGATAAGCCGTCCAGTCCCTGTCGCTGGCTTTCTTGTCTACAATGGCAAAGCGGCAGGATATGCATTTGATTTTCATACAGGCCTCCCCAATTTAAGGCATAGAAAAAGCCCCGGAGGATTTAATCCCCAAGGGCTTGTTATCAAGAATGCTGCGTTTCCCGGGAGTCGCGTTCGATCTATCCCTAAGGCCTATGCAAACAGCATCTGGTGTTCCCGATATTTTCCCATGCCTTTACACTTTATAGCATAGCACACTTCCCGAGTCGCATTTGGTCGCATTTAGCCTCACTTTTGTAAATGGCGTCAATTTCTTTTAGGCTTCTTCCATGAAGCCTAAAGATAGTGCTCCTGTCGTAGCCTAAAGCGTTTATGATATCTTCCCACGAGCGGCCGTTAACATATCTCATCTCCAGCAAGATCTGGCTAATGACATCCTCCACCTGTTTAATGGCCCCATGTATTTCGGTTTTCAGGTCAACCAGCCGATCAATATCCGCGTTAATTTCCCTTTCCAGATCCACGATTTTCACTACGGTGTTTTCCATATGGCTCCTTGCGCTGTTACCCCCGCAGACCTTCTCTTCCCTAAGGTTAGCCGAGACCTTTGTTGCCAGCGCCCGAAGCACCTCCAACTGTTCCAGCTTTATATTTATTTTTTGATCAAGCCATAGGGCCTGAGATAAATAATCCTTAGCCTTCATACGCCTCCACCTCCTTTAGTTTCTTCACTCTTGCTTTGACCGCCTGAAGCAGGGCTTCCTGACCGGCTTCTTTATTTTCAAGCACCCGCATCACATCCTCGTCAACCGTTCCCTCCGCCACTAAATGGTGTACCACCACCGGGTTTTTCTGGCCCTGGCGGTGAATGCGAGCGTTGGCCTGAATGTACAACTCCAGGCTCCAGGGAAGCCCGAACCAGATGATGGCGCTGCCGCCGTCTTGCAGGTTCAGGCCGTGGCCCGTCGAGGCGGGATGAGCGAGCATCACCGGCACTTCGCCCCTGTTCCAATCCTCAATATCTTTTGGCTGCTCCAGCGCCCGGCAGTCAAATTGCTTTTGTATGCGCTCTAGCTCGTGCCGGTAGCCGTAGTAAACTAAAACCGGCTTGCCGTTGGCCGCCTCGATTAAATCCTCCAAAGCATTAAGCTTTTCACTATGAACCAGTTGTGTTTCGCCTTCTTCGTCATAAACGGCCCCGCCGCTCATCTGTAACAGCTTATTTGTTAAAACTGCAGCGCTTCCGGCGACCACATCACTTTCGAGAAGGGGCAAAATAAGATCCTTTTCTAGCTGCCGGTATTGCTTCCTTGCCTTTGGCGGCAGTTTTACCCGGACTATATTGTCAACTCGCTCCGGGATGTTTAGATGATCCCCGCTCTTCATGCTGATACAGATATCCGATAGCTTTTCATAAATCGCCCCTTCGGCCCCATCTTTTAACTTATAGGTAAAAACCACACGCCGATTGCGCTTATCCGGCAAGAAATAGCGCTCCTGGTAGCTGGTTAAGGTTTTGCCAAGCCTCCTGCCGCTGTCTAAAAGGTAAACTTGCGACCATAAATCAATTAATCCGTTGGGCGCCGGAGTCCCCGTTAAGCCCACCACCCGCTTTATCAGGGGCCGGACTTTACGAAGGGCCCTAAAGCGCTTAGCCTTTGGCGATTTAAAGCTTGATAGCTTGTCTAAAACCACCATGTCAAAAGGCCAGCGAGTTTTGTAGTAATAAACTAGCCACTTAACGTTTTCTCTATTTATCACGTAAATATCGGCAACGGCGTTTGAAGCAAGGATACGCTCTTTTTCACTGCCCAGTGCTTTGGAGAACCGCAAGTGCCTTAAGTGATCCCATTTTTCCGCTTCCGCCTCCCAAACCGTCTCGGCCACTCTTAAAGGGGCAATCACCAACACCTGCGTCACCTCATAGTTGTCATGCATTAACTCCGCAATAGCGGTCAAGGTAATCGCTGTTTTCCCCATACCGCATTCTAAAAATATTGCCGCCGCCTTCTCATTCAAAATGAAATCTATGGCGTGTTTCTGGTAATCCTGGGCTACGTATTTCACCTCGCCACCTCCTCTACAAAGTCCCGCACCGCTTTAAAAGAATCTATTACATAAACATGAAAGCCCAGATCTTCTAGCTGCTTTTTCCTCTTTTCCTGCAAAGGCCTTAACCTTTGGCTCCCACCCGTCTATTTTCCTCAAAATTGCGTTTATCTCATAGACGTCGATTTTTCTTAGCGCCCCCGGGTCCTTGCCAAAGAGCTCGCACCAGATCTCTAAAGTGCAGACCAGCATATAATCGAATTTGACGCCGGGCTCCATTACTCTTGCCACAGCGGCCACTAAGGTTTTCCTGGTTATAATCCTTACATATTCGCTATCTTCGGCTCCCAAGTAATCTATGAGAAGCCTGTCGAGCCTTTCTATCCCGTCCCAGCTTGGCAGCTCCTTTAGGCGGTCCCTAATGGGATGCCTGGCCCTTTCCACCGCTACCTTCAAAGCCGCGTCCCGAAGCTTCCCGGAGGGAATAAGCTTGTAGCGGGCGTCAATGTAACCGGCAAGACTGGCGTCGTCAGTTTTATTCCAGCCGGCCTTTAACCTTTTCCAGGGAGCCGCTAAGGGGGCCTTTTGCCAGTTACTTTCCTCACCAAAATCTCCGTTGGCCTCTTCCATGCGCTCTTTGACTATCAGTTTTTTAACTTCTAAATCACTGGCGGCTAAATCCTGCATGGCCAAATAAGATGGCAGCTTGTTTACCGGAGTGCCCTCTTTAGCCCCTTCGTCTAAACCCTCAAACCGGTGCAATCTTGCCAAATCAAAGGCATTGCAGAGTCTGCCGCAGACCGGATCGGTGGCATGGCTACCGCAATATCTTCTATGATCTCTCCCGTCTCCTAAAAGATTCCCCCTACCTAAAAAGGCTGCAGGAGAAGGGCCGCCAGGTGGTGCGCGAAAACTATGACCTGCGGGTGATCGCCGAACAGACGATCAATATCTACACCCGAGCTGATCAGCGGTTTGTCCCATAATTAACTATCCTAGTGGTAGCTCTTAGGATATCTCAGAGGCAAGCGCGCTTGTGGCCCGCTGCTCTCTGGTATGCCTGGCACCAACACCATCCCGGAAACCTTAGAATCACCCCTTCACCCCCACCGGAATACCCGCATAATATACCTTGAGGTAAATCATTTTAAGGGAGGTGTGACAGATTTGAGTATACAATCCATGATTGATGCTGCCATGCCCGGGGATACGGTCAGTGTTCCCCCGGGGATCTATAATGAACAGCTGGTGATTGATAAACAACTTACCCTGCAGGGGCCCGACCCCGCCCAGGGCATTGCCATGGTAGATGCTGCTTCTTTTCCCAGCGGCTCCACCCTCACCATAACCTCCAGCCAGGTAACAGTACGCCTGATAAGCTTCAAAGACGGGCCCGGCCCGGGTATCCGCGGGGGGACACCGCAATTCCCCGATTTAGAAGATATTCTCATCGAAGACTGCACCATCACGGGGCACCAGCAGGCAGGGGTTGTCACCATCGATTCCTGCGCCATGGAGATAGCAGGCAATCTCATTGAAAATAATGGCCTGATTGTGGCGGGCTTTGTAAAGGCGGGGATATTCCTCTATCCCCACGGGCCGACAAATATCACAAACAACATTATCCGCAACAATGGCGGCGACGGCATATTTGCCAGAAACAGCAAAAGCGGGCTCTTGATAGAAAATAATGTGATCGCAGGCAATGTCAACAGCGGGATCACCCTGGCCTGGGACGAACAGAACGTAAGCATCATCGGCAACACAATCGAGGACTGCGGGCTGGAAACCGATGATCTGAACGGCGGTATCGCTATCGTCCAATCCATGGCCGAAACAATCAGCGGAAATACAATCGAAAACTGCCGGCAAAGGGGGCTGGTTTGGGTCTGGGTCCCCACTACGGGGCCGGAACCGGAACAGGTCCTGATCGTTTCAAATCAGATCCGACATAATTCCCACGATGGAATTTATCTCTTCTCCCAGGGACCGGGCAGTTTTATGCCCTCGGACATCTATGCCCTGAAACCCCTAATGACCGGGAACCTGATCGAGAACAACACCGGCGCCGGGGTATTTGTCAGCAACGGCCGCCCCTACACCCCCGGCAACGCCAATCCCCATCTGGAATGTAACAGTATTCAAGAAAACGCCTATGGGGTATTCAACCAGCGGGCCGCCATTATTGACGCGGTTAACAACTGGTGGGGGGACAGCTCGGGACCCTACCACCCCACGGAGAACCCGGAGGGCACTGGGAATCCCGTAAGCGATAATATCGATTTTATCCCCTGGTGTACTTCCGCCCCCCTGCCGCCGACCACAGAAATTGATTGCATCAATGTCAGCAAGATGTATTGGGCTTGTAAAAAAACTCTGAACAATGAGCTGGTGGTAGATTTGAGTAAAAGGGCGGACGGCGAAGTCACGGAGACCAAATGTCAGAAGGTGGAGCTGCTTAGCGATCCTCAGCATCGGCTGAGGGCTGAAAAAATACCGGGGACATCTCAGGTCAGGGTTAGCTTCTATTTTGCCTGTTCGATCCTATTCAAGGACAGCGCCGGCTGGAAAATAGTAAACAAACCCCCCGTTTTTCACAAGGAGACCTTTGTTGTGCCCCCGCTGGTCCGGGATCAGCGAATCGCCGCCGATGCAAATGTTTATCTGGAATGCCTGGAATGCTTTGTGTCCGGGGCGAAACAGGTGACCTGCTGCCTGGGCAAACTCATTGTGCTAAAC
>DATERQ010000190.1:0-2808 GCA_035271345.1 bacterium
AGGGTATCCAGGACGGCGGTACTATGGTGGTTGTGAACAGGTGGATGTGGCAGAAGAATTGGCCCGGCAGCGTGCTTGCCAGCTCTTTGGGGCGGATCATGCCAATGTTCAGCCTCATTCCGGTAGCCAAGCCAACACGGCCGTTTATTTTGCTGCCTTGGAGCCAGGCGATACCATTTTGGGTATGAATCTTTCCCATGGCGGCCATTTAACCCACGGGCATCCGGTGAATTTGTCCGGCAAATGGTTTCGCATTGTGAACTACGGTGTCGATGCAAGCAGCGGGCTTATTGACTATGAGCAGGTAAAAGATGTTGCCAAGCAGGAACGGCCGCGGCTCATTATTGCCGGTGCCACCGCCTATCCCCGTATCATTGATTTCGATGCTTTTGCTGCCATTGCCCGGGAAGTGGGTGCTTATTTGATGGTGGATATGGCTCACATCGCCGGCTTGGTAGCCACGGGGCTACATCCGAGCCCAATGAAGCTGGCTGACTTTGTTACCAGTACTACCCATAAAACGCTTCGCGGACCCAGGGGCGGGTTAATTTTGTGCCCGGAAAAACAGGCTCAAGCTGTGGATCGGGCCGTGTTCCCCGGGATCCAAGGAGGCCCACTGATGCATGTGATTGCCGCCAAGGCTGTGGCCTTTAAAGAAGCCTTGGCTCCTGGGTTTAAACAGTATCAGCACCAGGTAGTGGCTAATGCCAAAGCGATGGCACAAGGTTTGATGGAGCGCGGGTTCACCTTGGTTTCCGGTGGTACAGACAATCATTTGATGCTGGTGGATTTAAGGCCACAGCAGGTAACTGGCCAAGAAGCGGAGAATATGTTAAGCGAGATCAATATTATAGTGAACAAAAACACCATCCCCTATGATCCTGAAAGCCCCTTTGTTACCAGTGGCCTGAGGCTCGGTACCCCGGCTATGACCACCAGAGGCTTATCCACCTCTGATATGGAGGAGATTGCCGCTATTATTGCCCTGGCACTGACACGGTTCCAAGAGCCGGGCATGAAGGACAAGCTAAGGAAACGGGTGCAGGACCTGTGTGCCGCTTACCCGCTCTACCCAGGGGTTGGTGGCTAAAGGTGCTTTTATGAAGCCGATTAAAGCAGGGGCCCGACCGGATTGGGACCTTTACTTCATGCAGATTGCCAAGGTGGTTTCTAGTCGCTCCACTTGCTTGCGCCGCCGCGTGGGGGCTATTGTGGTGAAAGAGCGACGTGTTTTGACCACAGGCTATAATGGGGCCCCGGCGGGAATTGCTCACTGCAAGGAAGTAGGTTGCGAGCGGGAACGGCTCCAAGTTCCGCCGGGAGAACGCCATGAATTGTGTCGGGGGCTTCACGCTGAGCAAAATGCCATCATCCAAGCGGCTGTACATGGGGTGAGTATTCGGGGCGGCACATTATATTGTACCGACTACCCATGTTCAGTTTGTGCTAAGATGATAATTAATGCTGGGATTGAGCAGGTTGTGTATCAGGGAAGTTACCCGGATCCATTGGCCAAGGCTATTTTAGCCGAAGCCGGAATAAGAGTGGTCCGCTTGGGAGGAGATGCCGATGCGGGAAAAAGGGATTCGGCTACCGAGACTTGATCGGCTGAACCCTACTTTGGAATCGACGCTGGTTAAGTTACTGGAAGAAGCAGGTGAACTGGCCCAGGCTGTGGGAAAATTTCGAGGTCTCAATGGTGAGCGGATAACTTTGTCGGAAGATCAAGCGATGCAGGTGATAGCGCGGGAACTGTTGGATGTGGCCCAGACCACAGTATCGATGATGTTCGTGTTGGAGGAACAGCATGGCGTGGATTTAAATGAAGCTGTGCGCGATCATGTGGCGAAACTGGAGGCTAAAGGATATCTTTCCCCACAACAGGAGCCGGTGATTAATTGACAAGCTGGCGCCGGGGCAGGTAAGATTAAGGAAAGTTCCCGTAATGGATAGAGGTGTTTGTTGTGCTGGCAGCAGGTTTAAGTTTTGCTGTAGCTGCTATGGTATCATATGCGCTTACCCCGTTGGTGTGGAGAGTGGCAGTACGCACTGGTGCCATCGATGAGCCTGATGCTGACCGGGGCGGAAGGCATATTCACGAAACGCCAACACCGCGGTTGGGCGGGCTGGCCATTTTCGCTGGCTTTACAGTGGCGATAGCGGTGGCAGCGCTGATGGCGCGGACGCCGGGCTGGAGACACCTGTTGGAGCTATGGGGCGGGGCCTTTGTCATTGTCATGGTGGGGGTAGCGGACGACTATTTAGAGCTGCCGGCAAAATGGAAATTAGTCGGCCAGATTTTAGCGGCCACGATATTTGTGGCGTTAGGCAATGCAGTGGAGTGGGTGTCCAATCCTTGGGCTCGGGGCTCGGTCCCCGGCATGAGTTATCTGGGATATTGGGGAATACCGCTAACGGTGTTTTGGTTGGTGGGCATCACCAACACCATGAATTTAATCGACGGGCTGGACGGCCTGGCTGCCGGGGTGGGGGGAATTGCCTCCCTTACACTGCTGTTGGTGGCCTGGCAACATGGGCTATTTTACGTCAGCATTGTGGCCGCTGCTGTTGCCGGAGCTGCGCTGGGGTTTTTACCTTATAATTTTTATCCGGCTCATATTTTTATGGGGGACTCAGGCTCCATGTTACTGGGGTTTGTGTTGGGAGCGGTGGCTATTCAGGGAACCCTAAAAGGTGCCACCACCATTGCCTTGGCGGTGCCTTTGCTAGCCCTGGGCTTGCCTATTTTAGATACGAGCCTGGCCATTGCTCGCCGCTGCATCCATGGCCGTTCAATTTTCCAGGCTG
>DATERQ010000191.1:0-3103 GCA_035271345.1 bacterium
CTTGCTATTCCCCCGGTTAGGATTATGACTGGAGCCAAGCAGTCGCACATTTTTCTCCCCCCTTTGGACAGTTTATTCGTTCCTGCTCCACTTAACAACCCATAAAGCGATAGATGCCCAGGGTAATCAGCAGTAATCCCGGGATGAGATGTAACCATGAACCTGGCATTTGCCGAATTCGTCTACCGGCATATAACCCTAAGTTTAGGGTAACCCATGTGGATAGTCCAGCTAAGAAAGATGTAATTAGGGGTGAAAAGGCTGTCAAAGCGGCCCCAAATCCGGCCCCCAACGAATCCAAGGCTAGGGCCATGCCCAGCAACAAAGCCTCCATTGCACTAATCTCCCCAGATGAATCAATGTCTGCTTCTAGGGGTTCTGTAGTCACCCTGGTAACCAGTTCCAGCATTGTCCGCCCTTCCCGTCCTGATTTGGAAGGCAATTGACGTTTATTGCAAAGCCATCCTTGTCTTAAAGACAATAAGCCGACCAGAATCAATATGCTGTTACCTATTACTGCACCCGCCTCTCCCAACAAGAAACCAGCACCGTGTCCTAGCATCATGCTTATTAACATGCTGAAAGCTGAGACTAGGCTAAGCAAAATCAATGAAATAGTAGGCACGATCACCTTTTGCAATCCATAAGCAAAACCTACTCCAAGGCTATCAAGGCTTATAGCCAACACCAGCGTCAAAGTAGAAAGCCACGCCATACTGCCAACCTCCTTGACTGGTTCAAGCGGTCTTAAGCAGTTTATGCGTTAGCCTTCGCCATCGTGATAATTCTAGTTAGGGCAGATTGACGTCATTATTATAACCTTGTCTGAAAATGGCATACTCTAAAGGGGTTGGCACCTTGGACAATAAACGGTACTCCTGCCAGCTAAGCGACACCCGACAAGCCTGGTGCCACAATGGTTACAGCTTTGTCCTTTGCGACCGTACACCAGCAGTTGTTGTTGGAAAGAGCCTGCTGTGCCACCCGCATTTACATAATCGCTTATGGTAGTGCCGCCATAACCAATGGCAGCAGCTAGTGTCTTTCGTATTGATTTCCATAGCAGAGTGGATTGGCGCAAAGACAAAGCATTGGAAGGATGAAGGGGGTTGATTCCTGCTTGAAACAAAGACTCATCGGCATAGATATTTCCCAGACCGGCAACAACTTGTTGCGCCAGAAGCACATTTTTAATTGGTGCCCGGCGGCGCTTCAGAGCAGTCTGAAACTCCCCCAAAGTAAAATCTGTACTCAATGGTTCCGGACCAAGTTTCGCCAACGGCTTCCAGGCTGATAATTTAGCTGTGGTTACCAGGGTGATTTGTCCTAAAGCTCGCAGATCACGGAAATGTAGTTGTGCCTTTGATTCCAAAGAAAGAATAAGCCTAGTATAAGTTTCCCCTATGTTCCCTTGGGGGTAATAAATAAGCTGACCGGTCATGCGCAAATGAATTATTAGCGCTAAACCAGGGCTGCAAAAGAACAGTAGGTACTTCCCTCGCCGCTCTAATCGTTGGATTATGGTACCTACTAACTGCGAACAAAACACTTCTGGCACAACGTTGTGTAACTGGCTTGGCCGCAGAACATTGACGGCACTAATTCTTTGGCCGAGAAGATGGGGCTCGAGGCCCCTCCTAATAGTCTCGACCTCCGGCAATTCCGGCATTTTCCATCCTCCTCAACTGGTACCAGTTGGGGCCTGCTTTGATTTCCACCTTCAGAGGAACAGTTAGAGGCACCACCTGTTCCATATGCTCTTTTATCAACGTATAAAGCTGTTCCAGCTCCTCAGCAGGTGCTTCAAACACTAACTCATCGTGAACCTGCAACAATAAGCGAGCGGACAGTTTATATGCTTTTATTGCTGCAGCTATCTTTAACATCGCGATTTTAATTATATCCGCAGCAGTTCCTTGTATTGGGGTATTGAGGGCCATTCGTTCAGCAAACGAGCGCTTGGTGAAGTTACGCGAATTAATATCGGGTAGGTAACGGCGCCTGTTCAGCAGCGTTGTGACAAAACCCTTAAGGCGCGCTTCTTCTACTGTCTGTCTCATGTAATTGCGTACACCCCGATAGCGGTGAAAGTAGCCATCGATATATTGCTGCGCTTCTTGCCGGGATACTCCAATATTTTGGCCTAAACCAAAATCGCTGATGCCATAGATGATGCCAAAATTCACTGCCTTCGCCCGGTTACGGTATTCCGGCGTTACTTGTTCTGGGGTCAGGCCAAAGATTTCGGCCGCTGTCCGGGTGTGTATATCCTCATCTCGTCTAAAAGCCTGTACAAGTACTGGGTCTTGGGATATATGGGCCAAAACCCTAAGTTCCACTTGAGAGTAATCAGCACTGATCAGTCGCCATCCTTTTTGCTCGACTCCAAAAGCTTGCCGTAAGCGCCGGCCCAGTTTTAGCCGGATGGGAATGTTTTGTAAATTCGGATCTTGGCTGCTCAACCTACCAGTTGCTGTTACAGTTTGGGTAAATGTGGTATGGATGCGGTTAGTGATGGGGTTAATCTGATTTTCTATTGCGTCTACATAAGTGGACTTGAGCTTCGCTAACTGCCGGTGCTCCAAAATAAGGGGTATTATTGGATGAGAGCCGGCTAATTCTTCTAACACAGACGCACTGGTGGAATAGCCAGTCTTAGTTTTCTTTTTCGCTGGGAGCCCCAATTTATCGAATAGTATCGCGCTAAGTTGCTTTGGTGAATTAAGGTTAAAATTTTCCCCCACCAGAGCATATACCTGTTGCTCAACGTCTGTCATGCGGCCCCCGATATCGAGCCCCATGCGGTGCAATTTTTCTTTGTTAACATAGATACCCGTTAGTTCCATTTGGGCTAAAACCGGAATCAGTGGTAGTTCTACCGCCCGATACAAGTTTTCCAACCCATCCTGCTTGAGGCCTTCCGTCAGCGCTGGTAGTAGTTCTGCAATTGCATGCACATAGGAACACAACAGCGCCTGCTTATTGTGTGGGGGCAGGATTTTCTTTTCCGGCCAACGGGGCAAATTAAGCCCCAGGTATTCTCGGGCTAAACGGTCGATGCTTTGTCCGCCTAAAGTAGGGTTAAGAAGGTATGATGCCAAAA
>DATERQ010000192.1:0-3434 GCA_035271345.1 bacterium
CCATTATAGTTGGCGGTTGCCGTTTCCGCTGGATTTGAAAGCTATGCAGCAGGCTGCTAACAGGCTAATCGGCCGCCATGATTTCACTGCTTTTTGTGCTGCAGGTTCCAAGGTAAAAAGCAAAGTACGTATGGTGCACAAGTTACAAGTAGTTGCTGTAGGGGATTTGGTTCTGATCGTTGCCCAGGCGGACGGGTTTTTGTATAAAATGCTGAGAAGTATAATCGGTACCCTGGTGGAAGTGGGGCGAGGTGCGCTTACACCACAAGGAGTGGAAGATATTTTGGTTCAAGGCGCTCGATCACGGGTTGGACCCACAGCCCCGCCCCAGGGTCTTAATTTGTGGCGAGTGTCTTATGGCGGGCCAAGGGCTGCCCCAGAGCCTGCTGGCATTGCCTTGACACTGCCCTGGGGCTATGTTAAAATTTCGCTGTGAGTCTTTGGCTGCCGAGAGCCCCGGCAGAAAGAGTCTCAGCTTATTTCTCCTGTAGGAGGAAAGAATTGTGAAAAGTTATGTGGCCAAACCGGCCGAAATAGAACGTAAATGGTATATTATTGATGCCGCTGACAAACCTTTGGGCCGAGTGGCGACGCTGGCGGCGCAAATATTGCGCGGTAAACACAAACCTACGTTTACACCTCACGTGGACACGGGCGATTTTGTGATAATTATCAATGCTGGTGACCTGGTCCTCACCGGGAATAAACCGCTACAAAAAGAATGGATTCGCTATACCGGTTATCCCGGCGGATTAAAGCGCACAAAATATGCTGACTTGATGGCCAATCGGCCTGGGCTGGCGGTGGAACGGGCGGTAAAAGGCATGTTACCGCACAACCGCCTCGGGCGGGCGATGTTCAAAAAATTAAAGGTTTATCGTGGGCCGGATCATCCCCATGAGGCGCAAAAGCCCGTGCTCTGGCCGCACGAAATAAGATGAAGCCGAGGGAAAGGAGGAAAAAGACGAATGCCAACTGTTACTTACTATGGCACCGGGCGGCGTAAAACCGCTGTGGCTAAAGTACGGCTGGTGCCGGGGGGTGGCCGTTTCATGGTAAATGATCGGCCGGCTGAAGACTACTTTCCCTTGCCCAGTTTGCAGACCCAAATAGAACAGCCGCTTAGGGCCACCGGCACGGTGGGCAAGTTTGATGTGATTGCCAACGTACACGGTGGTGGTATTACCGGGCAAGCAGGTGCGGTACGGCATGGATTATCCCGTGCTCTGCTACAAGTGGACAAAACATCATTCCGACCTGTATTAAAAAGGCAAGGCCTACTTACCCGAGATCCGCGCATGAAAGAGCGCAAGAAATACGGTCTTAAAGGGGCCCGTCGGGCACCGCAATTCTCCAAGCGTTAACGGGATATTTGGCAATAAAAAATAAAACCTTAGCCGATATAGTACGGCTAAGGTTTTTGTGTTTGGCGGCTATTAATCTTATTTTCGCCTGAAGTTATCCAGGCTAGCTTCGGCGATAAGATCTTCCAGATCTTCTCTGGCCCGTATCATAGTGGAACGGGCTTTTTCCAGCAGTTCTATTCCTTCTTGCGTAATTCTAACCAGAAGGGATTGGGCTTTAGACCTAAAAGACGGAACAAGGAAACCCATTAATGCGGCGGCCCCCACCCCATACAAGAGCCCTTGTTCACGCTGCTGCCTCGGATCGTGTGAGTTACCCAAATGTACACCATCACCTACCCCCTGATTAAAGGGGCCATTAGGATTAAACGGAGCGTCAATATAATCATTCTCCCGCAACAAGGAATTGACAATAGCCTTTAGCTGGTGATGTTCCAATTTCCGGGCCTGGCTCCGAACCGCCGGCGATTGGTGCTCCATTGCCCGGGGTGGCTCATTCCCACTTTCCTGCCCGCTAAAATCAACCCCTGGTCTGACCATTGAGGAAACTATATCGTACTGCTGGGCCCTTAGTTCCATTAACAGTTCCGCTTTAACTGCATCCAGCAATGCCTGCTGGTGTTCTTTCATATTATTCGGCTGCCAATAGCTATAAGCCAACTCTTTCCTCACTCCTTGTGTATTGACATTGAAACTGCCGTGGCTCTATACAACAGGGATGGTTAAAAAGCTAGCCAGGCTTCACTTATAAATAATCTGCTTAAAGGGCGTGATTTATGCGTTAGAGGTATAAATATATTGGGATTTACCATAATAAGCGTGTACATTGTGTTTGCGGCGGCATTTTTTGCAGCAGCGTTTAAGGAGGGATTTGCCATTAGGCGTAATGAAACCAGACAAGCTCTGATCCAGGATATTAAACAGGGGGTGCTAATGGACATTCACCGGGCACGGACAGCACCTCGTCGGGAGCAGCAATTAGTTGAGAGTATTAGACGAGATATTATGGCTAAGCTGGAGCAACCCAATTCTTCGCCCCGTTTCGCTTCTGAGCGGGCCTTTGCTGACGCCATTAAAGCAGAGGTTCTGGCCCAGATTCGCACCGACCTCCGTCAGAAAACAGAACCTGCCTCGTATCCAGACAGGGCCACCATTGAAGCGCTCAGGGCAGAAATCGTGGCCGATTTAGAGGCAGAACAAGAATCAGAGCGGGAAGCTTATTCGCAGCGTTCCAACGGTACCTGGGATCCGGCTCTGGTCCAAGCTATCAAAGATAGCGTTCTTGCCGAACTGAACATGCCCAACATGCCTTCTTAGTTGCGACTGCTTTTAGTTTTGGTTTAAGGAGGAATCCTGTTGTATAGCCCCACTAAAGCTTTGGCCGAAGATGTGAAACGCGAAGTATGGGCGGAATTGCAGCCGGAAAAGTGGAGGGGAACGCAATTTAGCCGCTATGATAGGGATCCTTATGGGATGCGCCAAACCAATTATAATTATCCCCTGTCCACCTCTGACTCCACTTACCAAATTATCAAAGACGATGTGCGAAATGAGATTATGGCCCAAATCCAGATGGAGGAGGCAGATCGATTAGCCCGGATGTATGGATTTGACCGGGCGTTATCAAATCAACGGATCCAACAGTTGGTGGATTCTCGTTATCGCACTGTGGATGAACTGAGATCTGATCTGAAACGGGATCTCCTCGCTTTACAAAAGATGGAGGCCGAAAGAACGCCGGACCCCCATGTCCGTCAGATCGCCGATACATTGGTTCAAGAGGCTTCCCGCCAGGGTGTTCCGTTACAACAAGTTACGCAGCAACTAAATCGTAGGCCAGCCAGCACCGGCATACTGGGCTGGATGTCGGACTTGTTAAATGTGGGACAGCGGAAAGGATTTTTGTGCGGGGTAGGTGCCACGTTATTGGCCTATTTGATTTGGCCCGGGGCCCAAACCAATCTCCGCTCAGTTGCCGTCAGATCGATCGAGGAAGGAATGTCCATGGTAGATAAAGCAAAAACATTCGTCAGCGGCCAAATGCAGCACTGCCCGCAGCCAAATGTAACC
>DATERQ010000193.1:0-9032 GCA_035271345.1 bacterium
AGGTAAAGCAGTGGGCTTCAAAGGTAAATGATGATTTTCGGCGACCAGCCATTTTGGTGACGGGATCGCGAACGGACACAGCAGCAATTATTTCGGCAGCGCAAGTGGTGATTGGAGTAGGCCGGGTAATTCTAGAAGGCATGGCATCGGCAAAGCCGGTGGTTATTGCCGGGGAAGCTGGTTTTATGGGGCTGCTAACGCCAAAGCTATTGCCTGTGGCAAAGAGACATAATTTCAGCGGACGAGGGAGCAACCAGCGGACCAAGGCCTGTGTGATTGCAAATGCCGTGGATAAAGCGCTGAGAGACGACAAATTGGCGTTGGAGTTGGGGGCTTTTGGCCGCAAGACGGTGCTGGAAGAATTCTCATTGGCCCAAATGGCGCAAGAAGTAGAACAGGTCTATTACAAAGCCCTGAGGAGGGACCAATAATGAAGCTGCTAGATGATAAAGGCCGTTTGTTTGGGCTAATAAATATTGTGGACTTGGTAGTAATAGTCCTTATTGCCGTGGTGGCAACCCGTGTAGGACTTAGGGCACGCGTTATGCGCACTGTGAATCCGGGCGCGCTGAAAACCGTGGAGGCAGTACTTTTGGTGGAAGATGTGAGACCAGCCACGGCCGCTGCCTTGGCTGTAGGCGATACTATTGTTAACACTAAATCCAATGCGGTGTTAGGTGAATTGGTGGATAAAAAAGTGGTACCGGCGGTGAAAGAAGTGGAGACAGCAGATGGGCAGCTAAAGCTGGCGGAAGCGCCCTATCGAAAAGATGTTTATATAACAGTGCGCGGGCAAGGACAGGTGACAGAAAACGTAATTATTTTGGGCGGTTATGAAATGCGAGTGGGAGCCGCGGCTCAAGTTAAAGGGCAAAAAGCAGCCGTAATTAGTATTGTATTCAGCGTGAAGGTGGAGGACTAAGTGGACACCATTCGGCACTACGGGCGCAATAGCATTTGCGGATGGATTATAAACGCTATCGCAATCACAGCTAAAAATAGCGTTGCGGCCAGGATGTTTGGCTGTGGACGAGAGGCCCTGAACCCAATTATTCAGGGTAGTATGCTGATGCAAATAATGAGAATCAACTGGGGTGCTCAAGGCTGGCTCACCACCAGTTACATAGCCCGAGGAATTGCTAGGCTCGGGCAAGCGGCAAACGGGCTTGGGTTATGGGCAGTCGAAAGCGTAATATTGGTTGGACGACACAGCCTGGTTAACCGCTTTTTGGCCTGGTTTAGGCGGGCCGAGGAGTATGGAGTCCGCTATGGGTCAAAAGTGTTACTTGGGAAGGCAATGGGAATTGTGTTTCCGTTGGCACTGATGATATTATCGCAGGGATCGGCATGGCAATATCTGGGAGCTGCCATTGCGGTCTATTATATCTGGCGGCAGCCTAGGTGTGGGCTTTGTTTGGTATTGGCTGGGCTGGCCTTTTTGCCTACAGCCATAAGCGGAAGGCTAATTCTATTTACGTTGGCAGCGGCAACAGTAAAAAGATGGCGTCTTGGACAGCCAGTCAATTTAACCACTGGGGTTGAGATGCCCTTATTGCTGTTTTTTGGCCTGGTGGGTATTGCTGTATCCACATCTGTAAGCAGGGCTGGCAGTGCCAGCGTGTTGCCCTTGTATGGATTGTACGTGTCAGCTTTTTATATGGCAGCAATACTGCCCCGACGGGAAGATGTAGCCGGACTATTGAAAGGACTATTGCTGGCTGGCCTTGTAGCCGGTCTCATAGGTCTAGTACAGTATAAAAGCGGGATTGAAACATCCTTGTCCTGGATCGATTTGGAACAAGCAGAAGATATCAAGACCAGAGTTTTTGGGCCGTTTGACAATCCTAATATCTTCGCTGAATACCTCACCTTTGTCCTGCCGGCGGCGCTGGCTTTTATGATCACTGAAGCACGCCTGGAGATGAAAGCCGTTTGGGCAGGTGTGCTGGTTGTATCAGGGGTTGCTTTAGTGGCAACGTTCTCTCGTGGCGGCTGGCTTGCTAGCGGGGCTTCGCTGTTACTGTTAGGGCTGATGTGGGAACCGCGACTGGTGTTGCTGATGACGGCAGCGATTTTTGTCTTTCCTGCCTTGGCACCCGATCAGGTTATGAGTCGGGCTAGCAGCATAGGCAGCCTGCAAGATAGCTCCAACGTGTTTCGCCTCTCCATTTGGTTGGCATCGTTAAAAATGATAGCCACTTATTGTCTCAGCGGCATTGGGCCGGGAACCGCAGCCTTTAACCGTATTTATCCGGCTTTTATGATCGCCGGCACGCCTGCAATTCATACCCATAACCTTTTTCTACAGTTGGCGTTGGAACTGGGATTGCCAGGGTTACTGGCGTTTTTATGGCTGCTGCTGGTAGTATTCTCTCGGTCGGTGGCGGTATTGCCGGCACTGAGCTATCAGGACCGGGGGATACTGACAGCGGTGGTGGCAGCTTTGACTGGTTTCTTGCTCCATGGGGCAGTGGATAATGTTTGGTATAGCCCTAAAATGGCGCTGTTGTTTTGGCTGATATTGGGGTTGGCGGTGGCCATGGGAAAGGAGGCGGATGGTTCTGCGGGTGTTGCATGTGACAACTGACCTAGGAATAGGGGGGGCCGGACGTTACCTTTTGAATTTGCTCCCTGGCCTAATGGAAAATGGATGGGATGTAGCGGTGGCTTGCCCCGGCGGAGGAGAACTGGAACAAGAACTACGCCAACATGGATACCGGTTACATTTGTTAACCAATTCAGACGCTTCCTGGAGCCGGTCGGTGCTGGGGCAAATGTATCGTATCCTAAAACAAGAAAAATATCAGATAGTGCATACCCATGCCAGTTTTGCTGGACGGGTGGCGGCCCGGCTGGTACCCGGCCATAGAATAGTATTGACGCGGCATGGATTGGGAGCCGGAAAGCCGCTATCCTGGTGGCGAAAGCTAATCAACCATGGTGCAAGTAGAGTTTTTACTGACAAAGTCATTGCCATCTCCCATGCAGTCGCTAAAAGTCTTATCAATGAGGGGGTGCCACAGGTCCAGATCACGGTGATCCCCAATGGCATCCCAGCCCATGACTTTGCCTGCTGTAGCGGTGCCCCGGTGCGGATGGAACTGGGAGCCGATCATCGACCTTTAATAGGAATGGTTGCGAGGCTGGTTCCAGAGAAGGAGCCGCAGGTTTTTATTAAAGCGGCGGCCTTAATCAAGAAATATTATCCGGAGGCTATGTTTATTTTAGTGGGAACCGGGCCCCTGGAACGAGAGCTGGCAGAATTGGTGTCGGCACTGGGTTTGGGCGCAGATTGCCGATTATTAGGTTTTCGACGGGATATTGGGGCGATAACGGCAGCTCTGGATGTGGCTGTACTGACTTCGCGGCAAGAGGGGCAAGGATTGGTATTGTTGGAGGCGATGGCCGCAGGCAAGCCAATAGTGGCCACTAAGGTGGGCGGTATCATCGAAATGGTACACCATGAGCGTACAGGCCTACTGGTGCCGCCAGGGGATACGGAAGCGTTGGCAGAAGCGGTGCGGCGGCTGCTGGATAATAAAAACTTTGCTGACGCCATGAGCCGGCGGGGACAAGAAATGGTGAAAAGAGAATTTTCGGCGGTAGCCATGGCCCAATATACAGCAGCACTGTATCGAGAGTTACTAAAAGGTTAGAAAGGGGGCAAAGCCTTTGCACAAGACTGATCTATACCGTGCAGCAATTTTAGCCGTGCTGGCATTTTTATCGCTGACGATTGTCATACCTAATCATATTCTCATCACCGCCAATAACCGGGTAGGGCTGGCTTTGGATTGGCAGGAAGTGCAAGGGATAGCCCAAACAGCTAGAGTTTCTATCGATGAACTCGTCGAAATACTGCGGGGAGAAGGGGCCAGGTATATGGTGGTACGAGAGGATACCTTGGGCCGCCTTAAACAAAGAGGGCAAATTCAACTATTGACCGGATGGGAGTTGCGACAACTGCTGCAGATGTTAGGGCAGGAACCGGCTGCTGATACAGATATTCCCCCAAGGGATACTTATATACTGACTGGGCAGCAGGAGTTGTTCGAACGGCTGCGAAAGCGGCTGACACTGCGCTATCCAGATACTGTTCGCACTTTAGACTGGAAAGTGCAGAACACGAAGGTATTAGCGCTGACAGAGTCGAAGGAACAATTGGCCTTGGTGGGAATTGGCGTCTCACCTGCTGACATGGAGGCCGTCAAGAAGCTGGGGTTGGAACCGGTGCCGGCATGGTCAGATGGGGCTAAAACTGTAGCCGAGCTGGAATTGGATTTAGGGGTGGCGACAAGACTACAGCCGACAATTTTACTGCCGGGTCCGTTACCGGCGCTGGCAAGGGAAAAAGTCGGCGCCACTTTGGCTAAAAATAATATTTCCCAGGGCATGCTTGAATTTGATTCGACCCCGGGGGCAGAAATGGTGGCAGCAGCCAGCGGCTATAGGGTGTTGCGGGTGTACGAGCGACCGGTGCATACTATTTATCAAGAGTATTTGCTGGCGGTACGGGATCGGAATGTACGATTTGTGGTATTGCATTTGCCGTGGCAAATCCCCCCCCACAGTAAATGCAAAACCCTGCTGGACGCTAACGTACATCATGTACAGCAAGTAGTGAAGGCAGTTACACCTGGAAGGCTGCAATTGGGCGTGCCGCAACCGTTTTTACCACCGCCCATAAAGCGGGGGAGCGTAGCCGTTATGGTTGCTTTAGCGCCAGCTTTGATGGTAGATTGGCAACGATGGCCACGAATCCCTTGGATGGTCTTTTGCGCTGGATTGGGCTTGGGGACCTTTGTGGGGACACCGGCAGTGTATATGGCATTGCGCAAAGGGGCTGCGTTAGCCATTACGGCTCTACTGCCAGCGGGAGCGATGTTTTGGGCTTTGCGCTGGGCCGAAAGCCGGTTTAGCCATTCCCTTAAGTCTGGTTTAATGGTTCTGCTGGCCTCTTCGGGACTAACATTGGTGGGAGGAATCGTCGTTCAAGGCCTACTGGGTGACATTGGGTTTTTACTGAAGCTGCATACCTTTTCAGGAATTAAGGTTGCTTATTTAATTACCTTTTTACTGGTGTTGGTAGAAGCTTATCGGGAACGGTGGCAGGGTCGTAATTGGTGGCGGAAGAAGCAAATTGCCCCAAGAGAGTTGCTGGTGCTGGCGCTGCTGGCGCTGGCGGTATGGGGCCTTTTCAATCGCAGTGGTAACACTTCTATTATTCCAATCCCGGCCTGGGAGCTGAAAGCACGAAGTTGGCTGGAGCAGAGGTTTTTCGTGCGGCCACGGACGAAAGAATTTTTGGTGGGACATCCAGCTATGATGTTGGCTACTGCCGATTGGACTCAGGACCGGTTTTATCGGCCCCAGCTATTGGTATTGGCAGCGACGGGGCAAGCATCGCTCATAAATACTTTTGTCCATCTCCATACACCCATTGCTATTTCTTTAGTGCGGTCAGTACTAGGGTTGGTTTGTGGAATAGTAATAGGGACTCTTCTTCTCATTGGTGAAGTAAGCGCAAGGAGGGGAAAGCAGCATGCCTAAAGTGGTGCTGTCGGGCTATTTTGGCTTCGACAATGCCGGCGATGAAGCTATATTGGCAGCCGAAGTTGCGGCATTGAGAGAGCTTATCCCCCAAGTGAAAATTACAGTACTATCGGGAAATCCCAAGGAGACGGCGACAACTTATCAGGTGCAAGCGGTGCCAAGAGGTAATCTGTTGGCGGTGGCAAAGGCGCTGCGCGGAGCTGATTTGCTTATCAGCGGTGGTGGTAGCCTTCTTCAAGATGTTACCAGCAACCGTTCTATTCCTTATTATCTTGGGGTTGTGGCCTTGGCGAAAATGTTAGGTAAAAAGGTAATGCTTTATGGAAATGGGGTTGGCCCAATTAGGAGACCTTTTAACCGTTGGTTAGTGCGGTGGTTGGGAAATTGGGTAGATTTAATTACAGTACGCGATCAAGGGTCGAAATCTATCCTGCAGGCTGTAGGGGTAACAGAACCGCCGTTGGTGCTCACTGCTGATGCAGTATTTTCACTGGCGCCGGCTTCGAGGGAGGTGGCGGAGGGAGTTTTGCGGCGGGGAGGTGTCGGTTCTGACCGGCCTCGGATTGGAGTATCGGTACGAGATTGGCAGGACCAGCATGGGTTTAAACTGGCCATGGCAGAAGCAATAGATGAGTTCGCCAAAAAACAGGGAGCAGAAGTGGTATTTTTACCTTTGCAGCACCCTAGCGATGTGGTTGCTTCCGAATATGTGTGTTCGTTCATGGAACAACCGGCAACAATAATTGTAGCCCGGACCGATGTCCCAACTACTATGGCTTTGTATGGGGCGATGGATATTGTGCTGGGGGTACGGCTGCATGCACTTGTGTTTGCTGCGCTGCAGGCCGTGCCACATGTGGGAATTGTATACGACCCTAAAGTAGCAAGTTTTTTGGATATTGTGGGGCAGCCAGTGGGGGGTCTTGTAGAAAATTTAGACGGACAAGAGGTGGCTGACAAACTAACGCGTTTATGGCAGGGAAGGCAGCAGGCAAAAATTGAACTGAAAACCATGGCAGTTGAACTGGCACAATTAGCCTGGCATAACGCTGAGTTGGCAGTGGGCCTAATAGAAGGTGAATGCCGCAGTGGATAACAAGGTTTTTATTCTGGGGGTGCCCTTGCAATCTGTCAGCTTGGACGAGGCTGTGGCCCAAGTTTCCAACTGGCTACAAGGAGATGTAACCCGATTGGTATTTACCCCCAATGCTGAAATAATCGCGTTAGCGCAAGATAATGCGGCCCTTAAACAAGCGTTGGCCCAGGCTGACTTAACTGTGCCCGATGGGATCGGCGTCGTATGGGCAGCGCATCTATTGGGACAACCATTGAAAGGGCGGGTCCCGGGAATTGAGTTGTTGGACCGGTTGTTACAGATGGCGGCAATGGACAATTATTCAGTTTATCTTTTCGGCGGTTGCCCTGGGGTAGCTGCGGAAGCAAAACGGCGCTTAGAAGAACGTTATGGTGATTTAAACATAGTTGGATTCCACCACGGTTACTTCGACGCCGAAGAAGAAAAGAAAGTGCAAGCCGAAATTCAGGCCCTGCGCCCAGATATTCTGGCGGTGGCCTTGGGAGCCCCAAAGCAGGAATTGTGGTTGATTGAAAATGTCGGTTCTTTGCCGGTAAAATTAGCCTTAGGGGTGGGTGGAAGCCTGGATGTAATAGCCGGTAAAGTAAAGCGAGCCCCACTGCTGTGGCGTCGGCTTGGTTTGGAATGGCTATATAGAATTATGACCGACCGGCGGCGCCTAAAGCGCGCCTGGCAACTGCCACGCTTTGTGGTGATGGTACTTAAAGCAAAATATCGTAAGGCCTGATAAGGGTATTATAACAATACATAAGAAACTGGAGGCAAAAACATGACACTGGATGTTACCATTGAAACCAGACTGAAGGAAACAGCAAGCCAAATTAGGCGGCATATTATTAGGATGACCCACGCAGCTAAATCGGGGCACCCGGGAGGATCGTTGTCGGCAGTGGAAATCTTGACGGCGTTATACTTTCATGTTATGAGCCTTGAGCCAGGCAATCCTGATTGGCCGGAGCGAGACCGATTCGTGCTGTCTAAAGGGCATGCGGCACCGGCCCTGTATGCTACTTTGGCTGAGCGGGGCTTTTTCCCCACCGACGATCTGCAAACATTGCGGCAGTTAGGAAGCCGGCTACAAGGGCATCCAGCTATGAAGCTGGTACCGGGAGTGGAAATGTCCACGGGCTCCTTAGGGCAAGGTTTGTCCACCGCCTGTGGCATGGCATTAGCGGGGCGGCTGGACCGGGCCCAGTGGCGAGTCTATGCGCTGCTAGGCGATGGTGAATGCCAGGAAGGACAAATATGGGAAGCGGCCATGGCAGCAGCTCATTATAAACTAAATAATCTCATCGTTTATTTAGATTATAATCGACTACAAATCGATGGCTACATTAGTTCGGTGTTAAATCCGGAACCATTCCCAGGTAAATGGAAGGCTTTTGGCTGGGACGTGCATACTGTGGACGGGCATTCGTTGCCGGAGATTATTGCTGCCACCGAGGCAGCCCAGTCGACAGCAACGGGCCCCAGCATGATAATCTGCCATACAGTGAAAGGTAAAGGGGTTCCCTTTATGGAAAATGAGGCTGGTTGGCATGGCAAAGCACCCAGCGATGAACAGGCTGAGCAAGCCTTGACTCAGTTGGCGTAAGGAGGATGGTAACGTGACGATGACAATTGCCACCCGGGATGCGTATGGCGAGACTTTGATTGAGTTGGGCCGGGAGTTAAAGGACTTAGTGGTGCTGGATGCTGATTTATCGCAATCGACCAAAACAGCCGGATTTGCACGCTTGTTCCCGGAACGTTTTTTTAATATGGGTATTGCGGAAGCAAATATGATGGGAACGGCAGCCGGTTTAGCAGCAGCGGGGAAAATCCCTTTTGCCAGTACATTTGCTGTATTTGCCACTGGTCGGGCTTATGACCAGGTGCGCAACTCCATCGCCTACCCTGGACTCAATGTTAAGATATGCGCTACCCATGCTGGCATTACGGTGGGAGAAGATGGAGCCTCGCACCAAGCCCTGGAAGATTTGGCTTTAATGAGGGCCTTGCCCGGGATGACGGTATTGGTGCCGGCAGATGCCCCAGAAACAAGCCAAATCATTAAGACGGTGGCGGAACAAAAGGGTCCGGTTTATATACGGCTGGGACGTTCCAAAGTGCCGGTAATAAATGGGGAAGATTACCGGTTTCAGTTGGGACATTATGAGACACTGCGCTGGGGCACCGATGTCACCGTTTTTGCTTGTGGGCTGATGGTGGCGGTTGCTTTGGAGGCTGCGGAATTATTAGCCGGCAAGGATATAGGGGTCAGGGTGGTAAACGTATCCACTATCAAACCTTTAAACCAAGACCAAATCGTCCAAGCAGCAGCGCAGACCGGGGCAGTGGTAACCTGTGAGGAGCATAGTGTTATCGGCGGCGTAGGCAGTGC
>DATERQ010000194.1:0-3375 GCA_035271345.1 bacterium
GGGGCTGGGGTGGATTTTTGACCCGGGCCTTTTTTATGCCTGAAAAGGGCTTGTTTGGGGCCTTTTTTGGGGGAAAGTTTTTTGGCCTGGGCGGGATCCCTTGTTGGGCCTGGCTTTGAGGGCACCGCAAATAGCTCTAAAAAGATGGCTGCCATGGTTCCGGCTTGCTTTTTGAGGCGGCGAGCAATTACAATTATGGTGATTGCTAGCTAGTAAGAGTAACAAAGGTGTTGTTTTATGCTAACAAGGGATTATGGAATTAGGAGGGGTATATTGGAGTCCACCTCAATCACCGATCATCCGGATGCTCATGGGCCTTCCTATGCCGCCGATAAAACTAATATGTTGCGACGTCTACGGAAAATTGAAGGCCAGATCAGGGGTATACAAAGGATGATCAATGACGGTCGCTATTGTGTTGATATTTTAACCCAGCTTTCAGCGGTTCGTTCGGCGTTGAACAAGGTGGGTCTTATGGTGCTGGAAGATCATGTCCGTGGCTGTGTAACGCGGTCAATCCGGGCAGATGGCGGGGATATCCTCGTGGATGAACTTGTATCCGTGATCGAACAGTTTACTCGCTAAGGCAAAGGGGGCTGGGCCAGATGGCTTCCAATGGTTTGCGTAAACGTGATAAGTTTTTTTTGTTGCCAGTGGCTGTTATTTTAATTGGGGTTTCAGTTTGGAATTGGTTTCACGGCTGGCGTGATTTGTATATACTGGTGTGGTTTCTTATTGGGGTGAACAATTTGCTTCTGTTAAGCCTTAGAGTTTGGCCGCAGCGGCAACGGTTGTTAAATCTACTGTTGGCGGGGGCTGGCCTGGCTTTGATTTTCACTTCCGCCCGTCTGTTATGGAGCTATATCCGCGGTTAGTAAGAGCCTTAGGATAAGATGTGTCGGCCGGCTGGCCTTTTTTCATATTTAAGAAATAGTAGCATATAAATTTAGGGACAAAGCTATAGGGGGGAAGGCCGTGGGGATCGGCTATGGTTGGTATAGCCTGCAGCGGCGCTTGCGTACCCTGGGGAGCGAATCCCTTCTTCTGCGTCAATTTTTATTGGCGGGAGTATTGTATCTGGCCATCTGGGGGCTAGTACAAATGAACACTCCGATAACCAGCAATATAGCACATTATGTACGTTGGTCTGTAGCCGAGTATAAACCAGTTATAAGTTGGGAGAAGGTCCGGTTTTGGGGCGAAGAAAACTTGCATTTACCGGCTTTGTCGGCTTTACGCTCCTCAGAGGGCAGCTTGCCTGTTGAGTTAGAGGCAGGATATGTATTTCCGGTAGAAGGCGGCCAGGTAGTGTCCCGTTATGGCTGGCGCTTGCATCCCATCTCAGGGGAAAAGCGCTTTCACCACGGAATTGATATTGCTGCCCCGGCGGGAACACCAATAAAAGCCATCGCTGCTGGTTATGTAAGCCACATTAGGGAAGAAGAGTTATTAGGAACAGTATTGGAGTTAGATCATGGAAGTGGGGTTATAAGTTTATACGGCCATTTACAGCAAGTGTTGGTGGATGTGAAGCAGGTAATTGGTCAAGGCGATACCATTGCCACCGTAGGCAGCAGTGGTGTAAGCAGTGGTGTTCACCTCCATCTGGAGATTAAGGAACGTGGTATCAATGTGGATCCAGCCATTGGGCTTGGGGTAGTGGAAGGGATTGTAGCCCCGACATCAGGGTCGTCTCCCGATTTGGCCTCGGGTGACGAGTATTTGTTAGCCCCTAACAGAAATTCAACAATGGATTCATTTGGAAGGCAATAGCAGGTGAGTATTGGCCGGATATTGGGGGTCAAAATCAAGGTTAACATCTTTTTCCTTTTTATCCTACTAGTTTATGGCTGGGGTGGATATCTAACTGAAGCCCTAACTATTTATGGGGCAACTTTGCTGCATGAAATTGCCCATGTGGTGGTGGCTTCTGCTTACAGCCTCAAAATCGATGAAATAGAACTACTGCCCTTTGGGGGTGTAGCCCGAATTAAAGACCTGGATTTGGCTAGTTGGGATCCGGGGGTGGAAGTGGCTGTGGCCCTGGCTGGGCCAGCGGAAAATGTGGTCTTGGCTGCTTCAGCTAGAATTTTAGCTGGCTATGGAGTATGGGATGCTCCTTCGGCCGGCCTGTTTTTTTGGTCCAACATGGCCGTGGCGGCTTTCAATATGTGTCCGGCCTTGCCCTTAGATGGTGGTAGGCTACTAAGAGCATATTTGGCCCAGCGCCTGTCCTGGCGGCAGGCCACCCAGATTGCGGCTAGGTGTGGCCAAGCACTGGGTGGCCTGCTGTTGTTTTTGGGGCTAATGTTGTTGCACCATGATCTTCTTTTTATCAATGTATCTATTTTAGGGGTTTTTCTTTGGGCTGCTGCCGGTAACGAAGAGCGCCAGGTTGGCTTGGTGTTGCTTCAACATTTGGCCCATAAAGATCGTGGCTTAAGGGCAAGCTCAGTTGTGAAAGGAGAACCATTAGCTGTTGCTAGCGAGGCCACACTGGGGGAAGTGACCAAACGATTTGTGGCTGGTCGTTACCATTTAGTCTACATATTGGACAAAGAGCGTAAGATTATGGCTATAATAAGTGAGGATCAGGTAGTAACCGGTCTATTTACCTATGGACCCCAGGTGACCTTGCACCAATTGCTGCGGCGTTGTTAGTGACAAAGTGGTTATGTTTGACAGGAGTTTTCTACTACTGCGGAGAAATATCCAAATAACTGGTTTTGTATTTCGGCCGCAGATTGGAGATGGCAATATGGGCAATATCGTGGCGCAATTAAATTCTATTTTACCTCGGGTGGAAAAGCCGGCTCGTTATTTAGGCGGAGAATGGAATATGATCCGGAAGGATCACGATACTACCGCTGTTAAAATGGTATTAGCTTTCCCTGATTTATATGAAGTAGGCATGTCCCATCTTGGTTCACACATTTTGTACCAAGTGGTAAATTCCTGCCCAGATGCACTGTTAGAACGGGTCTATACCCCGTGGGTGGATATGGAGCAAGAATTAAGAAGGGCCGGACTACCGCTTTTTAGTTTAGAAACAAAAACGCCCTTGCGGGAATTTGATTTAGTGGGCTTCACGTTACAATATGAACTTTCGTATACAAATATCCTCACCATGTTGAATTTAGCCCAAATCCCTATCCGGGCCCAGGAGCGACAACGGGATGACCCCTTCGTGTTGGCGGGGGGGCCATGCGCTTTCAATGCTGAGCCTTTAGCCCCCTTTTTGGATTTGGTGGCATTAGGAGACGGGGAAGAGGTTTTAAAGGAAATAATCCAGGTATTTCAACGGTGGAAACAGGAACAAAGGGACCGGCATGCTTTTTTAACTGCGGTAGCCAAGGTACCCGGTGTATATATACC